>QHMS01000105.1 GCA_003217895.1 Verrucomicrobiota bacterium | reverse complement strand
GACCGCGATTACTACACCAAGCAGGACGCCGACATGAAAGAGAAGCGCCAGAAGTACGTCGCGCACGTGACTAAGATGCTGACGCTGTTAGGCGAGCCGGCGGAGAAGGCGGCCGAAGACGCGAAGAAGATCATGGCCCTGGAAACAAAACTGGCCGAAGCGTCCCGCACCCGCGTGCAATTACGCGACCCGATCAAAAACTATAACAAGATGGGCGCGCAGCAGCTGCAGGATCTGACGCCCGACTGGAACTGGAGCGATTACTTCAAGACGATCGACCTGGTCGCGCCGGGCGATATCAACGTGCGTCAGCCAGAGTTTTTCAAAGCGGCCAACGACTTGTTTAAAGCGACATCGATGGAGGATTGGAAAGCATACCTGCGCTGGCACCTGATCGATGCGACCGCGCCGCATCTTTCGAAGGATTTCGTGGATGAAAATTTCAATTTCAACGAGCGAGTCTTGCGCGGCACAGAGCAGATCAAGCCGCGTTGGAAACGGGTGATCATGTCCGAGGACGGCGATATAGGCGAAGCGCTCGGAAAATTGTATGTTGCGTTTTATTTTCCGCCGGAGGCAAAAGCGCGCGCTCTCGAGCTCGTGAACAATCTGAAGGAGGCGCTGGCCGATCGAATCAAAACACTGGAGTGGATGGACGAGCCGACCAAACAAGAGGCGCTTAAGAAACTCGCTGCGTTTACAGTCAAGATCGGTTACCCCGACAAATGGCTCGATTATTCATTACTTCAGATCGACCGCGGCCCGTTCGTCTTGAACGCGATGCGTGCTGCACAGTTCGAGGCTGATCGTGACATTAAGAAGATCGGCAAACCGGTCGATCGCACCGACTGGGGAATGACGCCGCCAACGGTGAATGCGTATTACAACTCGAACATGAACGAGATCGTCTTTCCGGCGGGAATTTTGCAGCCGCCGTTCTTCTACGCGAACGCCGACGACGCGGTGAACTACGGAGCGATCGGCGCCGTCATCGGTCACGAAATGACGCACGGCTTTGATGATCAGGGACGCCAGTTCGACGCCAAAGGTAATTTGCGCGACTGGTGGACACCGAAATCCGCCGCAGAATTTAAGAAGCGCTCGGGTGCGATCGTGCAGCAATACAACGAATACCAACCGTTGCCCGGCTTGCATGTAAACGGCGAACTCACGCAGGGCGAAAACATCGCGGACATCGGCGGAGTGAAACTCGCTTACGCTGCGTTGCAAAAAGCGCTCGACAAACATCCCGAGGAGCGGAACAAAAAAATCGACGGCTTCACGCCTGAGCAACGTTTCTTTCTGTCCTTCGCCGCGATCTGGCGACAAAAAGTTCGGGATGAAGACCAGAAACTCCGCCTGACCACCGATCCGCATTCGCCTGGGCAGTTTCGGGTGAACGGCCCGCTCTCCGATCTGCCGGAGTTTCAGAAAGCGTTTAACGTTCCGGACGGCTCGCCGATGGTTCGGGCGGCTGACAAGCGTGTGAACATTTGGTGATCCGTGATCTGACTGATCACAGTTCACTGTTCATTGATCACTCTTTTGCAATCTTACCACCCCAGCTAAGTATCTTCGCCTTCGCCCCGGCGGCTTCGGCTTCCTTGATGTTCCCGGCGCGATTGTAAAACAGCGAGAGACTTGTCCAGCCGATCTGGTCGTTAGGCGGAAGCTCTACGGCTTTTTTGCCTGCCTCGATCGCTTCTGCAAAACGGCCGAGTTTCATCAGCGCCATGCCGAGCGCGTGCCAGCCGTCAAAGAAATCCGGGGCGATCTCGACACAGCGCCGGTACTTCTCCACCGCACTTTCGAGATCACCCACCGCGAGGTCGCCGCTCGCGTCATCAAAGATTTGATCAACCGCCTGCATGTGAAGCACCAAATCGGAACATCCAAGCTCCAGATAACTTCCAATCAGCAAAACTCAAAATGGAAGCTGCCGTTGCGCTTGAGCATTGAAGTTTTCCGCTTCGCTTGGAATTTAAAATTAGCCTTTAGTAGATTTAAGGCCAGCCGCTTCCTGCCGGTCGTGCAACCATTCGTAGACAACGATGCGCTCCTTGTTATCGAGAAGTCTTTTCTCAAACGCTGCCTTCTTCTCACCTGCATCACTATCCGCGAATGGCTCTCGCCTCTCCAAAATAGCGATAAATCCATCATCACCCGAAGGAGAAAAATCGCTGATCTGGCCAGGACTCAGGAATGCCACAGCTTCCTTGATCGCGGGAAGACCAGGAGGTTCGTTCTTCGGTTCCTTGCTTTGGGAAGGCGGCGCATTGTTTGGTTCCTTGCCTTGGGAAGGCTGCTCGCTCTTTGCTTCTGCGCTTTGATTCGTTTCCTCGTCTTGGGATTTGGTTGTTTCCTCCTCAAACAACGAAAATGGCGGGAGCTTCTCAGCCTTTGCTCCTGCCTTCTGAATAGCCGCTTCAAGTGGCTGGCCCGACTTCGTTGCTTCGCGCAACTGCTGCACCAGCTCACCGCTTTTTGTAGACATTAACTCGCGTGCCCGCGACTTCTTCAGCGCATCCACGATTTTCGGTTTCGCCTCTTCGAGTGTGAGAGGATGCGCCTCGGTAATCCCTACGAGATGCAAGATATAAAATCCATTCGCCACCTGAATCGGATCAGTGTTCGGCTCCTGCGCCGAGAGTTTAAAAGCAGCAGCGCCGAGCTGCGCATCGACTTTCAACTGCGGATCGGGCGTTGCTGCAGTAAATTCACCGGTCTCATGCACTTCCAACTGAAATTTCTGAGCGGCCTGCTTGAAATCTGTGCCTTTCTCCAATAGCGCCTGCGTGAAATCGGTCGCGCTATCGGCCAGCTTTTGCAATCCCTCGATCCGTTCTGTCCCAGTCAACGTCTTTTGCTCATTCAGCCCTGGCGCTGTCATGTCGCTTCCAGGGGAAAGCGGGGTGACGCCGTAACCACCGATCAGGCTTTGGATGAACCGATCTATGAAAACGGAGGAATATGCGGGTTGCGAGAGCGGCCCCGGAAGGTTGGTGTTTTCTTGCGGCTCCTCCGTTAGCCCCAGATGGACAAATTCCACCTTGCGTTTCTCATCGGTCTTAAGCTCAGACTTGTGCGCGTCGTAATACTTCTGCACGTCTTCATCGTTGACTTTGATATCCTTATCAAAATCGCTGGAGTGAAATCGAATGACGTTCACGTAAAATTTGTCGTAGCCGCGCTGAAAATTTTCGTCGAGCTCGCCTTTGGATATTGAAATGCCCGCGGCCAGGAGCTTCTTGATTTCATTCATGCAAAGCTCATCGCGAACCACCTGTTCGATATGCTCTTCGCCGAGCCCCATCGGCGGCAAGTAATTCCGCACAAAATCGGTGAACTTGTTCATGTCGAAACCCGATTCGCTTTGAAAAGCCGGCAACTTCCGCACAACATCGGCGACCTCAGAAGCGTCCGGACGAAGACCGAGCCGCTCCGCTTCGTGTCGCAGGACAATCAATTTGATGGCAAACTCCGAATAACCAGCATTGCCCGGTTGGTTGAGCGATAACGTGCTCCAAAACTCGGACATCCCAAGAAGCCGCGCGAGGTTGCCAAGACGCGCATTCCTATCAATCTCAAGTTGGGTAAGCTTGCGGCCATAGATCTCGGCAACGTCGCCTCGCCCCATCGCGCCGTAATCCGGTGTCTTGACGAAGTAGAAAATGAACGGGATCGTCAGAATGGCGATCACGATCATCAACCAGTCTTTGTGCCTGCGCAGTGCCTTCATCATAACGAAAACAATTGTAATGGCGGCCTAGCTCAGTCGCAAATCTGTAGCCGCCGCTCTGCGGACGGCAAGGCGCCGGACAAAGATGTTTCATCAGCGCGGCGCTTCGCACAGCGAAGCGGCTACAGTGCGCCTGCTGTTTCCCGAATCAGATCCCACGCCGTGCGGAGATGATCTTCTGTCGTGAGCACGTTACCGAAGCCAATTCGCATCACCGTTCGGCCGTACAATTTGGTTTGCGTGAGATAGGCGCGGCCTGAAGCATTGATTCGCTCCACGAGCTCGCTGTTGATTCTATCGAGCTGATCTGTTGTAGCCGGGGTCGGTGACCCCGGTCCGGCATCACCGATGCCGGCTACAAACCGAAAACAAACCACCCCCATCCTGACGGGCGCAGTGAGCTCGAATCGATGGTCGCTCTTAATCCAGTTGGCGAGCAGCTTTGCAAGGCGGATTTGTTCGCGCAGACGCGCCACGATTCCATCGCGGCCTAACGAGCGCCAGATCACCCACGCCTTGAGTGCGCGAAATCTCCGGCCCAGCTGGATCCCGTAGTCCATGTAGTTCTTTTCCCCTTCGATGGTGTCGCCGCGCAGAACTTCCGGCACGAGGGTGAAGACGCGGCGCAAACGTTCGAGGTCGCGTACGTAAAGCACACTGAAATCGAGCGGCACAAAAAGCGTCTTGTGCGGATTGATCACGATGGAATCCGCCAGCTCCCAACCTTCGCTCACCCATTTGTATTCCGGCAGCATCGCGAACGCGCCGCCGTAAGCGCCGTCGATGTGCAGCCACATTTTTTCTTCCTGGCAAATCTTTGCGATCTCAGGAATGGGATCAACGTCTGCGGTGGACGTCGTGCCCACGGTGGCAACGACGGCAAGCGGGTGAAAACCGTCTTGCCGGTCTTGCGCGATCGTCTCGCGCAACAACGCGACGTTCATGCGAAACTCGTCATCGCTTGAAACGCGGATCACATTTTCTTCCCCGATCCCAAGGGTGATTGCCGCTTTTTCGGCTGCGCTGTGCGCTTGATCGGAAGTGTAAATGCGAAAGCGCGGCAGATCGCGATTGGTCAGGCCAAGTTTTCTGGTGGATGGCGCGGTTTGTTCGCGCGCAACCGCGAGCGCATGCATGATTCCCACCGACGCCGTGTCGTAAACCACGCCGCCGAACTCGTTAGGCAAACCGAGCCATTGCCGCAGCCAATCGATAACGACGGTTTCCAATTCAGTCGCAGCCGGACAGGTGCGCCACGTCATTGCGTTCACGCTTAACGGCGCGCTGAGAATCTCGCCGAGAATTCCCGGCGCGGTGGTTGTCCAGCCGAAATAGCCGAGAAACATCGGATGACTCCAGTGCACCATGCCGGGAACGATCAGGCGATCGACGTCGCTGAGAATTTTCTCGAACGGCTCGCCGTCTTCGGGCGGTTGCGCCGGAAGCTGCGCACGAACTGCGCCGGGTCCCGCCACTGCGGGATTAGGCGCGACGCGCAACGACTCGATATTTTCCCGAAAATCCGCGATCCAGTCTGCGAGCTTATGCAACTGTTTGCGGAATTCCTCCGGCGGAGTGTCACCGAGCGATTGTGGATCTTTCATCGTCTTTGTAGCCGCCGCTCTGTGGGCGGTACCGACCAGGACATGATTAACACATCAGCGCCACGCTTCCCACAGGGAAGCGGCTACAGTTAAAAAGCAAAGCCGAAACTGAAATGGAAGGCGCCGAAATCTTCGCCTGCGCGCGGATCGGGATTGACGCCGTAATCGAGGCGAATCGGGCCCACAGGCAGCTTGTAGCGCAAGCCCGCGCCTATGGCGTAGCGCATATTGTTGAGACCAACATCTTCCGACGTCGGCAAAAGATTACCCGCATCAGTAAATATGGCGCCCTGAAGTTC
The DNA here is from genome assembly GCA_003217895.1 of Verrucomicrobiota bacterium. Lineage (GTDB taxonomy): Bacteria > Verrucomicrobiota > Verrucomicrobiia > Chthoniobacterales > UBA10450 > Udaeobacter. Next base: position 28,000 of record QHMS01000105.1, on the reverse strand, counting down.
TCCAAAAATCGGAAAGGTGTATTCGACATTAAACACGGTAAAGAATTCTCCGCCGACAGGATGACCATGATTATCGTGCGGTCCAAGATCGCGTTCGCCGAAACTGCGCACGGTTGTAGCGCCGCCATTGAAAAAACGTTCGTCGATCGGGATGGCCGTCGCTTCGCCGGGACCGCTAGTTGTAAGCGAATGGATCACCCCAACGCGCGCGCCGAACGCGATTGAGGACTGCCTGAACCACCGCTGGAACAGCGTGCCCGTCGCTTCGTCTACCACTACACCCGGCGTCAGTGGCTTCGGTCCAAAGGGAAGATAGTAACCAACGCGCATAGTTCCGCGAATGTATTCGATGTCACTTCCTAATGCGCTCGACGCCACATCCAAGGTATTACCAATGAGGAACCCACGCGGATTGACATACGGACTCTCACGCAGATCAAGCGTGTTAGTGAGTCCGATGGTGTCCACCTGATACTCCTTTGGCCCAAGAAGAAAACTCGGCCTGATCTCTGAGTCGGTTATCTTCACGTGGCGCGCCGAGAAATTCAGCGTCGCCTCGTCATACTTTGAAATTTTGCGGCTTAGCTCCAACTTTCCGCCCAGTTCAAATTTTGTGTATCCATCGTAATCGAAAGTGAAGGCGAACGCTCGCGCGGTGAAAACAAAGTCTGTGTCGAGAAAGAACGGATCCTGATAAAGAAGTTCACCTCTGTAGCTGCGCTGCGAGACCTCGATCGTGGCAGAACCCGCACGGCCAGTGCCGAACAAATCGCGATCGCCGGCCTGCACACCGGCAAGCGCGCCCTCGTAGGTGTCGAATCCAACCCAAAAACCGAATTCCTTGCTCTTGGCTTCCTCGGCTGAAATGTCGAGCCGCAAAAGATTACCATCGATCGGCACCGGCTTGATTTGCAGCAAATTGAAGAGGCCGGTCTTCATCAGAGTGCGAAATCGCTCATCGAGAACATCGGGGCTATAGGTCTTTCCGCTAAGCCTGGTAAAGCGTTTCCTCACAAAACTCGGATGCAAACGCTGCAATCCATTCACGGTCACCCCATCAAAGTGATAAACCGGTCCAGGAGAAACTACGATTTGAACCGGTACGCGACCGTTCACCGCCTCTTCAGGCGCGCCAGCGGCTTCTACTTTCACGTCGTAATACCCGCGCGCTTTGTAATATGCCTGGAGACGGCGCGGAATATCCTCTACGCGTACGTCGGTGTAAGGTCGCTGCAGCAGATCAACGATCTGTCCGCGGAGCGCCTCCGCACCGTAAACAGTTTGCCCGGTAAATGCGATGTGACCGAAAAAATATTGGCGTCCTTCGCGAATCGGAACGACGACGTCGACCTCGGGGCTTTGTCCCTCGAATTTGGAACGCGGCGGATCGACTACCACATCCAGAAATCCTTCCGCGACATAAAAGCGCTGTACCAGCTTCGCTCCCTCGTCCATGTCGGCCGCCACGAAAGGTAATGTTTTCTCCAACCGCGAGTAGCGCTCGCGCGTCGGCCCCACCAGGTACTCAAATAGTTTGTCCGCAGGCTCTCGCGTATTTCCGTCAAACACGACCTTGTTCAGCATGAATCGCGGCCCTTCGATTATGTCCAAACGCAAACGGTTACCCGACTCGATGACGTAACGCACGCTCACCTTCGCATAGCCGTGCTTTCGGTAAAAGACTGCCAGGAAAAACGCGAGGTCGTCCGCTCGAGCCGGGGTTAATCCAAAATCTTCGACCGTGGTGATCTCTTCTTTGAGCGCCGAGCGCAACTGTTTGTCGTCGAAAGCCTGCTGACCGCGAAATTCGATGATGCTAGCGTGCTTTGCGCGTTTCTCCTGCTCTTTTACAACTGCTCGCCGCTCTCTCTGTTGCTCCTCCGGTCGAACGACATCGACCGCACTCTGCGCTGTCACTTCAAATGCGAGGGCCACGCTTCCAACACAGAAAAAAACCCTGTATCGCATCTTAGGACCTATCGAAAACGAATCAGATATTTAACTTTCCCCCGGAAACTGCCATGAACCCCGACATCGCCAGTAAGTACAAGGTTGTCATTGATTTTGAATCGCACGGTGGCTTGCTGTTGACCGGTTCGCGGATCGACCGTGCCCAAGTCCAGATCCAGCTTGTTAAACACCGTGTTGCTCTCGGTTGGCTCGCCTTTTTTGACAATTTTGCGGTAAAGCTGTTGCACCAGTAACATGGCCGCCCGGCCAGCCAGAACGTTGCCAGTTGAAAGCTCCCGTCGCGTCGCGCCAGTCGCGATCAATGAAATGATCTCCTCCTGGGCGAGCGGCGGTTCACTCGTGAAAATCGCTTCCGGCGAAAGTAAAGTTCCGTACACGTAAACGCGCACCGTATAATCGCGGATGACCGATGTGCCTTGCAGCTCGATCCGCGGATTCATTGGATCGTCCTGGGTAAAAGTGAGCAAACCGCGCATGACATTCAACCGGCTGAAAGGTAATGTCGCTTCGACATCTTCCATCTGCACCACGCCTTGCAGGGCCGGACGAAACCCCGTCCCTGTCAATTTCAGATCAGTAGTCGCTTCGCCGGTCGCCAGGTTCCCGCGAATCAGCACAGGATCTTTCGTTTTGATTGCCACGTTAAATTTCCAGTCACGCAATGGAGGGACTGGCAGAGAAAACAATTCAGGGCGTTCCGCCGGTGCTTGGGGTGCGGGTCTGCCCGGCAGCCCGATGGGTATGAGATCGATGTTTTTCAGGAACTTGCTGTTTGTCAGTGCGACGTTGCCGCTAACTGTCGCCGCCGCGAACGGCCCAGTTATGGCAACGTCCGCGTCAGCGCGAACGGTGAGTGTATCGTTTCGCGCGAGTAGCACGCTTTGAGCTCTGAACCGTAAGTCCAGAGTCGGTGTAATGAGTTTGGGAAAGGTCATCCGGCCGCTCATTGTGAACGGTCCACCTGCCACATCGCCTCCGAACCGATCGAGCGTGACCTCGTTATCCCTGAAAGTTATCCGCGCGTTGAAACCTCCGACCGAGGGAATGGTGGCATTGGTGAAACGCGCGACATTCACCGTCATATCCCCCGCCCCACTTAGCACGGGGTGACCAATTGTACCAGTTACATCAACATCCATTCCAAGCTCGCCATCCAGTTGCGCAAGGTCGGGAACAAATTGACGAACAAAATTTACGGACGTGCGAGGAACGTGAGCTTTTGCAGTGATCGGTGTGTCGTCCGGCAATTTCCCGGCACGCGCAATTTTTGGAATGTCGAGAGGCATGCTTCCAGTTATTTCCGCCGGCTGAATTCTCGGCTGTTGCAGTTTCCCCGAAATGGTCAGCCGGTTCTGCGCGGCGTGCGCGCTCAACTCGAAGGTCGCCGGCTCCATTTTCGGCCAATATTCATTCCGTAAATCCCGCATCTGCATGTCGAGCCGCGCGCTCAGATCGGCGACGGTTCCGTTCGCCTCGAGCCTCGCATTTATGATGCCGGAGGTCATCGCTTTGATTCCGAGGTCATCGAACAATCTTTTCAGATCGAGGTCCTGAGCCTGAAATGTCGCAGACACTTTGCCAGACGCCGGAATCACAGCAGCCTTGGTCCCAAGATTCCTCCACACAAACGGCATGGAGACATATCCGGATGCGAATTTCGCCTGGCCCTGATCAAGTTGAATCTTGTCTATCTCGAGCGTGTCGCCTTTCGCCCGGGCAATCGCTTGAAAATCCATGTTGCCGGTGGCGAAAGACATGATCGGCACATCAAAACCATCCGGCGAATAGGACCCATCGACGTTTGCCTGCAACGATTGCAAATTCCCATAGCGCCCCTTTTGCAATGCCAGGTTCAGCTTCCCTGAATTTTTGAACGTTTGCACATTGCCGCTTCCTTCCCAGCGCAGGTTGATCGAGCCCGCCAATTCATTCTGATTGCCGGACGCGCGAAGCAGCGGCTCAAGCGTGGCCAAGTTCGCTACGTTTGCAGAAATCTTGCCGGAATAATGATAAGGTCGCCGCAGATTCAGCGTCCCAGTCGCGTTAACGAAATCGGTATCGTTCAACGCCGCGCTGAAATCATTGAGGTAAATCGCGCTGTTCGAAATCGCACATTGACTGCTGAGTTGCCGGAAAACCAAATCCCGCATCCTCAGATTTGCCCCGGATACCCACATCTGTCCGGTGGCCGTCTCTTGTTTCCATTGAATCTGCGCCGCTAGTTGCAACGGCCCGCTCAATCTATTTGGAGAATCAGCAACCCAGAAGTCCCCCGCTTCAGGCGCATTCAAGGCAACATCCGCCTCCGCGGGCTGCGAAGAAAATTTGCTGACCTCTGCCGGCAACAGATAGCGACCGTGAGCATTCACTTCATTTTGTTTTCGCCGCAGATTTAATCGGTCGAGGCCGAGAACATCATCGCTCGAGTTGAGCGAGCCTTCTGCTGAATCGACGACGTAGTCCCGGTAACGTATTCCCGCTAAATTGAACTCCATTGCGGTGCGAAGATCTGCGAACCATGGTCTTTTAGTATCGCCGCGCGCAACGCCCTTGGACGCGCGCAGTGTACAGTTCAGCCTGTCAACGATTCCATCTTCGAATCCAACCGAGTCTGCGTTTACGCCCAGGGTTGCCTGTATAGTGGCGTTGACAATATCTATCCTGCCGTTGAACTGGGCCGAGCCGGACAACCCCACAGGAGTTCCCACTGTCAATCGCTCCAGATCCGGCGCCGAGCCGGAAATCTCGAGATTAGCCGGTGTGCGGCCAAAGTCTTCGATTTTGGAAGGCAGTTCGATTGCTCCGCGCAGATGCAGTTCGTTCATGTCCTGAAGAATGTCGGCCGATCGCAGAATTCCCCTGCCTTGTTCCGCTGAAATTTCTACGACAGCGCGACCAAGATTGAGTTCCGGACGATGCACATCGCTCATCCGCAGCGACAGCGTTCCGCTCCAGGTGCGCGGCTGATCGATTATGCCCGAGCCATCCACGGCGAGGCGCTCAATTTCGCCTGAAATATAATTCTCCGGAAAGACAAGGAATTTGTTTAGCGATTCCCAGGAGACGTTCTCCGCCACCACATTCAATTTCGCGTTTAGCGAAGATTGCGTTTCGCCTAACGTCGCAGATGCTGATAATTGACCGCGGATCGTGCAGTCGAGACCAATTCCGAGAATATTCCCGTCAATCCGCGAGGCATCGATATTTAGAAGGTGAATCTGCTCTTGTTCGTCGAGCAGAACATCACGAACGATTAAATTCTTGTTTATATATGATGTTTGGCCGGAAACTGCGGCCCAATTATCGCCGGACGGGAGTTGCAGCGTTACAATTCGCAGCACACCGGGATGCCGCGGGTCCAACTCAAGATCGATGCCTTCCGCGACGAAATCGTCCGGCTGATTTCTGACGATCACCGTCGTTTCGGTCGCGCGGAATCGTTCCGGGAAAAATCTCGGCAGTTTCAGGTGCGGTTTTGGCGGGCGCGTTCTTAATGGCGCCTTGGACGGATTGAATACAATCCGTGCCGACCGCATCTCCACGTTATCGAACAGATGGGAGATACCGTGCCGTGCGAAACCAAATAGATTGTAATCGACATGCAGCTGATCGATGTCGATCGATTCAATCGCCGACGGTCCAGTTGGGAACGCATGGACATTGCGCGCCGTGAGACGGGTAAAAGGATTTCCTTCGAGTCGGAAATCCATCTTTAGGTTTTGCTGGGCTGCGTACCGCAGCGCGATATGGCGCCCGATCGCCAGTAGAGTTGGCCGATGAAAAATAATCAGGGCCGCCGCGCATATGGCGATGCCGACCATGACACGACGCCAAAGCCGTCCATCGCGCCGCGTCCTTGACTGATCTTCTTCAGTCACGCAGCGACTCTATTGCCGCCACACCCTAGAGCAAAGAGCAAACACCGCAGTCGCGGCATGGCTTCGTACTTAGCAATTGCGCACGAAGAGCTCTCGCGTGACGCTTTCGCCGATGTTTGTAGGGCGTCTGTGTCAGGCGCCAACCGTAAGATAGCGTTTCACAGAAACGCCCTACAACTTACGAGGCCATGAATCCTGACAAGCTTTTTGATTATCTCGAGGGCCGCTTATCCCCGGACGAGCGCGCCGCTTTGGAAGAGCGATTGATCTCGGATAAGCAACTGCAACGCGAACTTGCAATGGCGCTACAGATTCACACGGGAATGCGCGGCGACTCTCGCGAAGTGGTGTTGCCACCCAGGCCGGATGTAACTGAGCAAGGCCGCAAGATGGCGCTTCGGGTAGGAACAGCGTTTATCATTCTCATGACTGTCAACGTGGGATTCGGTCTCTGGTTAATCGTCAGGCACGAAACGAAAAATCCGAATCGCACGCTGCTTGAAACCCAGATGCGCAAGCAGATCGCAAAATCGATCGAGCGCGCAGCGGCGACACTAACGCCAGGGCCGAACGCTTTAGGGATAAGCGAAATTACCATCCCAGCCAAAACTGGGAAACTAGACGCTGTCGCCGATCAAGTTGTCACGATCGTTTCCCAATTCGGCGGTTCTGCTACAAAAGGACTTGCGGATGGAGGCCGCCTCAGCATCCTTGCCGATCTTCCATCGAATCGCGAGTCGGAATTCCGCGCGGCAATCGCGTCGGTTGGCGGGCAAGGGCCGGGGTCGACGACCCCGGCTACAGCGACTGTCCCGCCCACAGCGGAAAAGAAAAGTTTTGTCGTGCAGATTGTTGAGGAATCAGCGCGACGCGATTGACGACTTCGTACACAGGCATCTAACAAAAGGGAACGAAGAGAATCAAGGGTTTCTAAATCCATTACAGCCTTAGAAACCTTGGCGCTATCTCATGATTGCAGTCACGTTTGCTTTGCCGGCGGAAAGCTCGGAATTCCTGCGGCGTCTCCGCGATAGAACCGGCGCTGAGCGCAACGGCCTGAGAATCGTTCGCGGCAACATGGCCGATCAAACGATCGAAGTCCTTCATACCGGCGTCGGGGAAAAAGTTTGCCGCCAACGGGTCGGAAACTTTCTCCAGAATCAGCAATTCGACATTTTGATGAGCACAGGATTTGCAGGCGCACTCAATGATGAATTGCAAGTAGGTGATCTTCTGCTGGCGAGGAATTTTTCGACGATTGACCCGAGCGAGAGCAACTCCTTTCTTTCAAATTTGCAGATTCATCGAGCCGATCTGTTAACCGTTCATGGGTTGATCGATTCGCGCGAGGAACGAGACAAAATCGGACGCGCATCGGGCGCAGCCGCGGTGGATATGGAGACGGAATTCATCGCGCGCGCCTGTGCTGAGCATGGAGTTCCTTTGCTTTCGCTCCGTGTGATCACTGATACACCGCGTAAGCCTTTTCCTGCCCCGATGAAAGTATTGTTCGATATAGAGCGGCAGCGAACCGATCTCCTGAAGTTTGGGACATTCTTTCTTAAACATCCCAATCGCGCTCCGCGCATGGTTCAGTTCGCGAGAAGAATTGCGCACGCACGAAAAATTCTGGCGAGCGCACTGGTTGGCTTGGTGCGCAGCATGGCAGGTAGCGGCTATTGACATCAATGGCCAAGGCGGTCCGGGGGAACCACCCCCGCCAAAACGTCGCGATCATTGACCAGGCGTTTGACACAAACGCCTCTACAACGCGCTCCTGCGACGCGGCTACATGTTTCGCGCTGGCTCGATGTGTACGAGCACGTCCGCGACACGAGGATTGTTTTGCTGGATCGCGGCTTTTACGCGGTGTGCAATCTCGTGGCCTTCATGCACGGAAATGTTGCCGTCCACTTGAGCGTGGAGATCGACATAAAAATCGAGTCCCATTTTTCTGGCGCGGCATTTCTCAACCTCGACAACCCCCGGGACTGAAATGGCGACCGCGCAAATCGCCCTCACAATTCTGGCTCGCGGTGCCGTGTCCATGATCTCGTGGAACGCTGGGAGCAAAAGCCTGACCCCGTTTGCGGCAATGACAGCACAAGCAAACAGCGCGGCCCAGTCGTCAGCACTCTGCCAACGTTCCCCGCCGATGAGCGCAGTCGAAATTCCGATGAACGCAGCGGCAGAAGTCAGCGCGTCACTGCGATGGTGCCATGCATCCGTTTGCACCGCTGTGCTTTCGAATTCTTTGCCGACGCGGTTGACATAACGAAACAAAATTTCTTTAACCGCAATAACCACCACAAGAATGGCGAGCGTGAAGGGAGCCGGTCCATGATGCGGCGTCAGGATTTCACGTACGCTTTCGATCGCCAGACCAATCGCCGCGACAAGCACACCCAGTGCGACTACGATAGCGGCAATGGGTTCCGCTTTCCCGTGACCGTACGGGTGCGTTTGGTCTGGAGGCCTCGCAGCGACGGTCAAGCCTCCCCAAATTACAATTGAGCCCCCTATATCGAGTGCGGACTCGATGCCGTCGGCAATCAGCACGTACGCGTGGCCGATTATCCCGGCGGCAATCTTTACAGTCGCGAACGCGACGTTAATCACTAACCCGAGCAGCGCGACCCGCGCACCGGTCCGCCAGACGGACGGACTCGTCCCGTGGCGAGTTTGCAGATTCTTCCTAGAGGCGTGAGCTTGGAATACCATCGATGAGTAAAAATATAAACGTAGCTGTTTATGATACACACGGAAATCCGGCGGACGTGTTACATGTTGAATCGCGGCCATGGCCGACGCCAGCCGAAGGTGAAGCCGTTGTGAAAACGCGCGCGGGACCGATCAACCCCGCCGACTTGAACCAGATCGAAGGAAAATATCCGGTCCGAGCAGAGTTGCCGGCGACGCCCGGATTCGAAGGCGCGGGAGTGGTCGCCGAAGTTGGCACAAAGGTGACGAATGTCGGCGCGGGTGACCTGGTAATCTTGCCGCACAACGTCGGCACGTGGCGGGACGCGATTGCTGTCAAAGCCGAAGATTTGGTTGTTGTGCCTGCGAGAATCGAGCCCGTAAACGCAGCAATGTTGAAAATCAATCCGATGACTGCGTGGCGATTGCTGCATGATTATGTCGATTTGCAAAAAGGAGATTGGCTTATCCAAAATGCAGCGAATTCCGCTGCTGGCCGCGCGGTAATTCAAATTGCGCACGAACTGAGTTATAAAACGGTGAATGTCGTTCGGCGCCCGGAGTTGATTAACGACCTGCGCGCAGAAGGTGGCGACGTCGTGCTTGTCGACGACGAAAATCTTCGCGAAGAAGTGAAAGCCGCTGTGAGCGGCGCGCCGATTCGGCTGGGACTCAATGCCGTCGGGGGAGACAGCGCGCTGCGGCTTGCAAATTGTCTCGCGCCTGGATCGACCCTGGTCACTTTCGGAGCGATGAGTTTGCAGCCGCTGAAAATTCCGAACGGCTTGCTGATTTTCAAAGACCTGCGTTTCCGCGGCATCTGGATCAACAAATGGTACGACAACGCAACCAAGGAGCAGCGCATGGAGGCGTTCCGGCCACTTTTTGAGATGGCAAAACGCGGTCTGCTGAAAACGAAAATCGAAAAAGCTTACCCGTTGAGCGAAGCGAAAGCGGCAGTTGCGCATGCCGCGCAAGGCAAACGCAGCGGAAAAATCATTTTTGAGTTCGGCGATTAAGCGCCGGCTCATTCTTGAGTGCAAAACGAACAAGCTAGCCGCACGGCGTTGCTTATTGCCGCGAGCCTGGTGCTTCTGCATCACGATCCAAAATGCTCAGGCCTCGTCTCAAAAACTTCGGCAGCTTCTTGCGCCCACATGCTCGAGACGTATTCGCTCCAGACACGTTTGTTCTTAAAAATTATCCGACAGGGCTGGTTTCGACCAATTTCGAAGTTGATCGAGCGCATGACGATCCCAGGAATTTTGCTGCATTACGCCTTGCGAAAGAAATGCATCGCCAGCCTTGCGCGCTCAGCGCTTGGCAACGGAACTACGCAAGTCGTCATAATCGGCGGAGGCTTTGATCCGCTCAGTTTCGAATTGCATGAGAATTTCGGAGAGGTGCGATTTTGGGAGATAGATCATCCGGCAACGCAACGTCACAAAGTGCGCGCCTTTCCCAAAATCGGCGCTGAACGATTGCATTTTATCGCTGTTGACTTGAACGCCACTGCTCTCAATGGAGAAGCCCTGATCAAAAGCGGCTTCGACCCGGCTCAACGGACATTCTGGATCGCTGAAGGACTCTTGATGTATCTGCCGGCGGATATCGTTTCGTCGTTGATGAGAACATTGAAAAGCCTGAGCGCTTCGGGCAGCCAGTTTGCATTTACATTCATGGAGAAGCAGAACGACGGCCGGATTCGCTTCCATTCACAAAGCAAACTGGTCGATTGCTGGTTGGTTGGACGCGACGAGCCATTCGTCTGGGGCACAACGCGAGATGAACTTGTTGATCTTGTGCGTCCCTGGAGCATGATCCGATTTTTCGATCACGATAATCTGCGCGACCTGGGGCCGGGCCTAGCCGATGAACCTATCGCCCAAGGTGAAGTAATTTGCCTCGCTGAGATTTAACCGGCTCGATTAAACTTTCGCATGCTGACACGGCGCGAATTCATACGCACGGCCGCACTTTTCGCGCTCGCGCCGCGCATCTTCGCGGAACCGGAGATTTGGGTCAATGACGTTCATTCGCAGCTCAACCGCACTCGCGTTCGCGAACTTCTGAGACCGCGCACCAGCGACGAACTCGCGGAGATTGTGCATTCTGCGTCGCGAAAAGGCTTGCCTATCTCCGTTTCAGGCTGTCGGCATTCGATGGGCGGACAACAATTTGCCACAGACAGCATTTGCATCGACGCGCGCTCACTCGATCGCGTGATTTCATTCGATCAAGAGCGTGGTTTGATTGAAGCGGAAGCCGGCATTCAATGGCCGAAATTGATTCGCACTTATCTGGACGCCCAAGCAGACAAGGCGAAGCAATGGGGTATTGCTCAAAAGCAAACCGGCGCCGACACGTTCACGCTCGGGGGAAGTCTCTCGTCGAACGTGCACGGACGGGGGCTGGCAATGAAGCCGCTGATTTCTAATATCGAATCATTCACCCTGATCAACGCCGATGGGAAATCGATTTGCTGTTCGCGCGATGAGAACAAAGAATTGTTCGGACTTGCAATCGGCGGCTACGGCCTTTTTGGATTAATCGATAGCGTGACGCTTCGGCTCGTACCGCGGCAAAAATTGCGACGTGTAGTCGAGATAATTCGCGGGGGCGATCTGCCCAAACGTTTCGAAGAACGCATCGCGCAAAAATTTCTTTATGGTGATTTTCAATTTTCCGTCGATGAAAAGTCGCCGGACTTCCTCCAGCGCGGAGTGTTTTCCTGCTACCAGCCGATTGACGAACACGAACCGATCGTCGCAGGAAAGGAGTTACGCGATGATGACTGGCTGGAGCTGCTGCGGCTGGCTTATACGGATCGCGAAAAAGCTTTCACGCGTTACAGCGATTATTATTTGTCGACGAACGGACAGACGTATTGGTCCGACACGAATCAACTTAGCGCCTATCTGCCGAATTATGCGCGGAAAATCCGCGAGCAGATTGGAGGAGAAGAATCGAGCCTCATCATTACCGAAATTTACGTTCCCCGTTCGGATCTTCCTAACTTTCTAGCGCAGGTAGCAGAACTGTTGCGGTCGAATCACACAATCGCGATCTACGGTACAGTCCGATTAATCGAAGAAGACGATGAAAGTTTCCTCGCGTGGGCGAGAAAACCTTATGCCTGCATCATCTTCAATCTGCTCTCGTTTCATACACCGGCAGGCATCGAAGCGTCGGCACGCTCTTTTCGCGGCTTGATCGATTTGGCGATAGCCCGCGGTGGCAGTTATTACTTGACGTATCATAAGTTCGCCAAACCCGAACAAGTCATCGCGTGCCATCCGCAGTTCAAACAATTTCTCGACCTGAAGAGAAAGTACGATCCCACTGAACGCTTTCAGAGTGATTGGTACCGCCACTATCGAAAGCTTTTCGCAAGCTCGTGAATTCTTTGTCATGTTGAGCGAAGCGAAACATCTCTGAATATTTCGGTTGGTTCGGCCTCTAATTACGAACTGAGATTCTTCGCTCCGCTCAGAATGACACACTAGGATGGCTTTTGATGACACCATTCGCGATAATTGCTTTGGTTCTAATTCTCGCGCGCGCCATCACTGAAGTGTGGTTGAGCCGACTGAACCAGCGTCACGTGCACGCGCATGCGAGCGAAGTGCCGACTGCATTTCAAGGAATCATTGATGAGGCGACGTATCGCCGTTCGGTCGATTACACCCTGGCCAAGAGCCGCTTTGGAGATATTGCCAACTTGTTCGATGCCGTGCTGCTCATCGCGGTGCTTTTCAGTGGTGTGTTGCCGTGGACGTTTGGAAGCTTCACCGCAAGCTTCGGAGCGTCGATCTGGGCGATGGCTGGTCTACTGTTCGTCGTCGGCGTCGCGTTGAGCATTCTCGGCTTGCCGTTCGCATGGTACGCGCAATTCAAACTGGAAGGGCGATTCGGTTTTAACACGAGCACGATGAGAACGTGGGTGTTCGATCGGGTGAAAGGATTTTTGCTTGCGTTGCTGCTCGGCTATCCCCTGCTCGCGCTGGTATTAAAGCTGATCGACTGGGCTGGCGCAGTCTGGTGGCTGTGGGCAGCGGCCGTTGTGATCGCGTTTCAATTACTTCTGCTGCTCGTTGCTCCGGCAATCATCATGCCCCTCTTCAACAAGTTCACACCACTGCCGCAAGGAACATTGCGCGAACGCTTGTTTGCGCTGGCGCAGCGCACCGATTTTCCGACGCGCAGCATCGAACTGATGGACGGCAGCAAACGCTCGCGCCACTCTAACGCTTTCTTCACCGGGTTCGGGCGTTTTCGTAAAATCGTTTTGTTCGACACGCTGGTGGCGCAGCTGACCGAGCCGGAACTTGAGTCCGTGCTGGCACATGAAATTGGGCATTATAAAAAGCGCCATGTGTTGAAATTGCTCGGCGTTTCCATCGCTGGCGTCGTGGCGGGGTTCGCCGCGATCGCGTGGCTGGCGCGTCAGCAATGGTTTTATCGCGCGTTCGGTTTCGAGCATCAGGCAGGCTTTGCTGCCGCGAATGTCGTTCCTGCGCTGCTGCTCTTTGGCCTGCTGGCGGGGACGATAATTTTCTGGCTCTCGCCGTTCATTAATAGCTGGTCGCGCCGTTTCGAATATGAGGCGGACGCATTCGCGCGTGCGGCAATGGGAGAGGCGCAGTCGATGGTACACGCACTGCGCAAGTTGAGCGAAAAAAATCTAAGTAATCTCATTCCGCATCCGCTGTACAGTGGCTTTTATTACTCGCATCCGACATTGCTCGAACGCGAGCGCGCGCTGCAATAAGATCGGCGCTTGACACAAGCGCCGCTACAACCCCGAATACTTTCGGGGCTGTCCTCACATGGCCAAGATAATCGTTGTCGGCGCGGGAATTAATGGTGTTACTGCTGCGATCGAATTAAAAACGCGCGGTCACAACGTCGTGCTGGTCGACCCCGGCCCGCTGCCGCATCCACTGGCGGCGTCCACCGATATCAGTAAAGCCGTACGCAGGGCTTATGGCGCGGATGAGGATTACACGGCGCTGGCGGACCGCTCAATCAAACTCTGGCGCAAATGGAATGAGGAATTCGGTCAGGAATTGTATCACGAGGTCGGCGTGATGTTTGTTCGTCAGCGGGAAATGAAGCCAGGCGATTTCGAACACGAAAGTTTCAAAGTGCTACAGACGCGCGGACACAAGATTGAGCGCATGAACTCGGCGCAGCTATGGAAACGGTTTCCCGCGTGGGATCCGGAAGTTTATCGAGATGGCGTTCTCGAACTGGAGGCCGGCTACGCCGAAAGCGGTCGCGTCGTTGCAGCATTAGTTGCACGCGCGAGATCTCTGGGGATTGAACTGTCTGATGGCGTCAGGTTTTCGCGGCTGAACGAAACTGGCGGTCGCGTGAGCGGCATCGTGCTGGATGATAGACAACGAATCGCCGCCGACTTTGTCGTCATGGCAGTGGGCGCGTGGACGCCGTATCTGTTGCCGTTCATAAAAAACTTCTTTCGTGCTAATGGCCAAGCGGTCTTTCACCTCAAGCCTCGACACCCTGAGCTATTCGCAGCCGAGCGTTTTCCAGTTTTCGGCGCGGACATTACAACGACCGGGTATTACGGATTTCCAATCAATCGCGATGGCGTGGTGAAGATTGCAAATCACGGTCCCGGGCGGGAGATGTCGCCTGAATCTACCAAACGCGCTGTTACTAGCGAGGACGAAAAGAATCTGCGCGAATTTCTAGCCTCGACATTTCCTGCACTGGCCGATGCTCCGATCGTTTACTCTCGCGTCTGCATGTATTGCGATACGCACGATGGGCATTTCTGGATCGCGCGCGACCCGGACCGCAAAGGATTGGTAGTCGCTGCGGGAGATTGCGGACATGGATTCAAGTTTGCACCCGTGCTAGGCGAAATCATCGCCGATGCGGTAGAGGAAAAACCAAATCCGATTCTGCAAAAGTTCCGCTGGCGACCGGAAGTACGCGTGGGAAGCGGGAATGACGCCGCGCGGTTTAATCCAAAAACGTCCAACGCCCAACGCCGAACGCCCAACGTCGAAATTTAGGCGACTACGAAATCGCCTTTTCTTGGGACGCCGTCTCCTTTTTGGGCCGGCGTTTTAGCAGCGTGATTTGCTTGATGCGCGCGGAATCCGACGGACTCCACGTAGCGACCTCCGGATCGTCCTTGAATGCGTTGTGGACGAGGCGCCGCTCATAGGAATTCATCGGCTCAAGCTGAAGTGAACGGCCAGTGATGCGCACGCGGTCCGCCAATTCTCGAACGCGTTGCACGATGCGATCTTCGCGCATGGAGCGGTAGTGTTCGCAATCGACAATGACTTTTTCAGCGTCATTGTCTTTAGCTTGCAGCAGCCGATTCAGCAAAAACTGAATGGCCTCAAGTGTCTCGCCGTCCCGTCCAATGAGGCGCCGGCTTTCCTCGGTATAAATCTGCAGCGTAGCGTTGCCCCCTTCGTTGGTGGTTTCCTCGATTTCCGCAACGAAACCGAGATAACCGAGCATGGTGTCGAGCAGATCTTTCGGGGTCATCATCGTTTTCGTTTTCCAGCAGGCGCAACTTTTTCGAGGGTGGGCGTGGGTTGTCGTTTGTTCTGATAAAATTGCAGAATGCTGAAAAGATTTTGTGCAGTGTAATACAATGCCAAAGCTGCCGCAAAATTATAGCAGATAAACAGAAAGATCAGCGGAGTAAACATCATCACTCGGCGCTGGGTGGGATCGCCCGTCTTGGGCGTCATCGCCATCAGCCAGATCTGGGTCGCGGCCATGCAGAGCGGAATAATGTTGATCGGCCAACCGAGGTACGGCAGGTGCGCTACCGTGTCCGGCTGAGAAAGATCTTTTACCCAAAGAAACTGTGAGTTTCGCAATTCCACTGCCTGGCCGAGCATCTTGAATAGACCGAAGAAGATCGGGATTTGAATCATCATGGGCAAACAGCCGCCGACCGGATTAATGCCGTATTGCTTGTAAAGCTTCATCATCTCCTGGTTCATCCGGGTGGGGTCGTCTTTATACTTGTCCCTTAATTCCTGCACCTTCGGCGAGAGCGCAGCCATCTGGCGCATGGAGCGGTTCGCTTTGTTTTGGATTGGCCAAAGCGTGAGTTTGATGATGGTAGTCAGGGCGAGAATAGCCAGGCCGTAGTCATGAAACCAACTGTGCAGCAGGTTCATGAAGTTAAGCAGAAACTGGCACACCACTTTGAAAATCCCGAAGTCCATGACCTCGGCCTCATTGTGCCGAAGTTGCGCGAGACGATGGTAAAGCTTCGGGCCAGCGTAGATCTCGAAGCGCGCGCTGTAGGTTTGGCCGGGCTGTAGTTCCAATGCCGGCATGCCAAGCGCGCCTTCGATTCCGAGTAATTTCTGGTCCGGCCCACGGTCGATATCAAAACGCTGACCCCAAACGCCAGTCGCTTTAGCAGTGAGCGGCACCATCAGCGTAGTGAAAAACTGGTTGCTCACCGCAACCCATTCCGCGCCCGCGATGCTCTGCTGGAAATAGGGCCGGCCGGGGTGCTGCCCCACACCGAGAAAACCGCTACTGCTTCCAAACCAACCGACATCAATCGCCTTCGGTCTCCCATCGATGCACCACACCAGACGCGTGTATGAAGGATAATCCCTCGGATGAATCGGGGCCGCGGAACCAAGCGCCACAAAGTAGCCGCTGCTTTGGTACGGCTTGTCTCCCCGGTTTTCGAGATCAATGTCCATTTCGATAACGTAGTTGTCTTTGTTCTCTGGAGATTTTTCGAAGAAGAACTTTTTTCGAATCGCGATCTGCTCGTCTGTTGTGCGCTCAAATTGCACCGAATCCGATTGCGCAGACGCGGTAAACTCGGGGAGTGTGGCCGTGGACGGTTGCTCCAAAATTGCGCCGATCGGTGCGCTCCGATCTGAATTTAAGACAACGCGCTGGCCTTTCTCTGCGATTTGTTTGAGCAGGACCGCTTCCTTAATTCCACCGCCGCGGTTCGTTAGGCGCAGTTCAACGTCTGAATTGCGCAAGGTTTCGATCTTTTCGGTAAAGCTCGGAGTTGGTGCGCTGCCTGGAGAAGCTTCGGCGACCGGAGTTGGCAATGGCGAAGGCGCAACAATTGCGGGAGTAGCCGAGAGGGAAGGCCGGCCCGGCGCACTGGTGACGGAAGCAGGTCTGGGAGCCATTTGTTTTGCCAAATAGAATTCCCACACGACGAGCCCAATCACACAGAGGGCAACGACAATCCACGCAGTTCGATCCATAAATTTCGGCGAAGCGACTATTCGGCGCCGAGGCCGATGCTGGATACTCGATGCCCGCCACGGCGGGCAAGCTCAATCGTGGATGTTTCCCGATGAGGCACCGGGTCGTATCCACATCCGCCCCAGGGTTGGCAGCGGGCTAGGCGCTTCAATCCAAGCCAGGTTCCGCGCCGAAGGCCATGCGTCTCGACCGCTTCCAGAAAATATCTCGAACAGCTCGGGGTAAATCGGCAGCCGAACTCAGGGCCGCATAGCAAACGGAGCAACGGCGAGAGCGTACACTGATAAACGCGAACAAAAAAACGAACCAGCCAGAGCATCAAAGCAGGATAGAAGCGCGCCTTGCCAGACGCAACCACTCATGTTCCAGCGCGCGATAGCCCGCGGTCGCGGCATTTTTCCTGGCAATCAGCACAATCCAAAAGCCTTCTCGCAAATCATGCTGGTGGTGGCGTACAATTTCCCGCAGACGACGCCGAACGCGATTACGAACAACCGCGCTTCCGATCCGACGAGAAGTAATAAGGCCTGCGCGGCAGGGGCCAGAATGCTCCACTGGTAGAACGTTTAGCATTAACAGTTTGCCGATTCGCGCCGATCCGTCCTGTTTGACGCGTTCATATTCTGACGCTTGCGTCAGGCGCTGGCCCTTTGGAAAAGAGAATGAAACCGATGGCTGCATCTCGCGCGACTGCACAGCAGAAGTCTTCCCCCGGAGATTATCGGGAGAAGACTTCGCAAAAACAAGAACGCTGCCGACCTTACGAACCGGGCGGTGTCTGAGCGGGCGATTCCTCTGCTCCGGCCGGCGATTCAGTTGTTTCGCCGGGAGACTCGGTCGTTGTAGCTGGCGATTCCGTTGTTGCGGCAGGAGACTCAACTGCTCCAGCGGCGGGGTTTAGTGCTGACGCCGGACTGCTTGGCTCTGGGGTCTTGTTGAGTGGAGTTCTCATCGGTTCGACTGTCTCGGTCTTTTGCTCACACGCCGCAAGGAGTGCAGCACTGGCCAGAATGCAGATATATTTTTTCATAGGTGCTAATTTGAGAGGGCACACTGCTGTAATCGCATAACTGGAGCAAGGCTGTTTTTTAAGTGGGATCGAAAATTAACTTTTCAGCGTGAGGTCTTTAATGCGCGTTGGCTAGAGCGGAGATTCGTATTTGAGCCCATGCGCTTCCGCAACCGCTTGGCAGGTAAGTCGTCCATCGCGGGTGTTGATGCCTCCAATGAGAGCGGGCTGCTTTTTGCACGCGCCGTCGAGTCCGAAATCAGCCAGTAATTCCACGTAGCGATAGGTCACATTGGTAAGAGCTTGCGTGGCGGTGCGAGCGTATGCTGCGGGCATGTTTGCCACGCAATAGTGCGTAACGCCTTCCTCGACGTAAACAGGATCAAGATGCGTAGTGGGTCGCGATGTCTCCGCGCAGCCGCCTTGGTCGATGGAAATATCTACCAGCACGCTGCCGCGCTTCATCTTCCGCAGCATCGCGCGGGTGATGAGCTTCGGCGCCTTCGCCCCGGGCAAGAGCACAGCGCCAATCAGCAAATCGCAATCCGGCATCAGGTCATTCAGGTTCGCCTCGTTTGAGTAAAGCGTGTGCAGGTTTTCCATCGCCAAATCGAGAAAGCGCAAGCGCTCGACATCGATATCGAGAATGGTCACATCCGCGCCGAGGCCGTTTGCCATGCGCAGGGCGTTCACACCCGAAGTACCACCTCCGATAATCACCACTCGCCCAGGCAAAACTCCCGGCACGCCGCCGAGCAACACTCCGCTGCCGCCATTGTATTTGGCCAGAAAGTTCGCGCCCATCACTACCGACATGCGACCGGCGATCTCGCTCATCGGTTCCAGCAGCGGCAAACGGTGATCGATCTGGATGGTCTCATAGGCAACTGCGGTTACGCCAGATTTCAGCAAGGCTTCGGTGAGGGATTTGCTGGCAGCCAGATGCAAGTATGTCAAAAGGATTTGGCCCTTGCGCAGCAGCGGAAACTCGGCTTCCCGAGGCTCCTTGACTTTCACGATCATGTCGACGCGCGCGAAAACTTCTTTCGCTTGATCAACAACTTCCGCTCCGGCTTTGACATATTCTTCATCCGGATAACCGGAGCCGATGCCGGCATTCTTTTCCACGAGCACTGAATGGCCGCGGCGCGTGAGCTGATTCGCAGCCGACGGCAACAAGGCAACGCGTTGCTCCTGCTCTTTAATTTCTTTCGGGACACCGATGATCATTCCGTGAAGTGAAAAGCGCTGAATGACAAGTGACAAGCAAAAATGCCTGCAACTTGTCACTCGTCACTTAATTTAGCGACGGATCGTCCGGTGCGGCGGCCAGCATTTTATACCACGGCCCCAAGCTGCGCATAATTTCAAACCAAAGATTTGGCAGGCGATCGAGCTTGAGCAATGAAGAATTGGCTTTTTGAACGAGCCATGCTTTTTGTTTCAGCTCGCTTTCAAGCTGGCCTGCTCGCCAGCCAGCGTAGCCTACAAACGCGCAAATTGTAACCAATTTCCTTCCAGCTGCATCGCTCGCTTGTTCGAGAGCGACGTTGTGATTGAGTTTGAGCCCCTTGCCCTTTTGCCATTCGAACGCCGCAAACATCAGCTGATTTTTCCCGACCGGGCCGCCGAGGAACACAGGCACCTCGGCGAGGCTCACCGGCGGCGCGTCGGTCACCAGATCGGCCACCTGCCTGTCAAGCGGGCGATTGATGATCACGCCCAAGGCACCCTGGCTTGGGTCGTGCTCGGAAATAAAAAGCACGGTGCGCCGGAAATTTGGATCGAGCATGTTGGGATGAGCAACCAGCAGCGAACCAGCAAAACTGCGCGAGAACGGGCCGTCCCCCAATTTACGCATATAAAACTAGAAACCGCGACACGCTCCCGCGCAACCCGATCTCGCTGGTGGTCTTGCGTCGCTAATGGTTTTGCTGGACCGGGCTATCTCATTTAGTTCTTCCAATCCATCGCTCTTTCGTCGCGCTCGGCCGTCGGCCGAAAGAAGTGAAAATTTTCATATAAATTTTGTTGCCACCAGCCGGAAGCTCGTTTAGTAGCCTCAAAGGTTTTCTACGATTGTTCTGGGGGGAACAGCCGCCCTTCACGCCCATCGGGCGTGGGGGGCGGTAATTTTTTTTCGAACACGAACGGCTGCCTCTTTCTTCTTGCTCTTGCTCGTGATCATGCTCTTGCTCGATTGCGCCTTAAAACGAACGCCCAACGCTCAACGTCGAACGTCCAATGTTGAAGTCAGCAAACCCAGCACGCATCTGCTGGCCTCTCGCATTCACACTAATCGCGTTGATTCTCGCGATCGTAGTCGTCGTAATCTTTTTGCGAGTCGAGACCTGGCCGGCGCGCACAGCGCGGCAAAGCACAATTGAACTTGAAAAGCTGGGCAAAGATTTGCGCGCTGCTTTTATCGACATCGCGCACCTGCAGCCGCGTATTACCATCAACAACCGCGTCTATATCGAACAAACCACGCCGGTGACCGAGCTGGTCGTTCTCTCAAGACGGATCGAAGTCGAACACGAACTGCTCCATACCTGGGTGGGCAGCTCCAAGCGTGTGAAACTGCATGGCACATTCATCGCCAAAGCCGGGTTCGATCTCGAGCAGGGTCTCTCGATCGATATTCGCCCTGAGGAGATTGTTGTTCAGTTGCCATACGCTCAAGTTCTTGGTGTCGAGCAGGAGCAGGTGGACGTTCTCGCGTTCGAAAACGGATTGTGGAATCGAATTTCCGGGCAAGACCTCCAAACCGAATTGTCCGCCCTGCCTCAGCTTGCTTGGAAAAGGGCGGCAGAGAACGGGTTGCCCGGCGAAGCCCAGCGCACATTACAGCAGCAACTCAAAGAACGGATTCACATGACGCAGCCGCTGCGTTTAGTCTTCAAAGGGCAAGGAAAAGCGGCTAGTCCTCAGTGATCCGTGATCGGCGAACCGAGTTTGATCTGGAGGTGCGCTTACCGTTTGCTGATCACTGGTCACTGATCATTTTTTTCATCACCAGATGCCATTTAAGAATCGACTGTTTCTGTTTAGTCTGCTGGTCTTGCTCGCGGCGCTTCTGGCGATTGCGTTAGCGCCATTTGCTGTCGCCAACGGTCTTCGGTTGTGGGTCTCGTGGAGAAGCCGACAGGAAGGGCTCGACGTAAGTATTGATAAAATTGACGCGCCGTTTCTTCACCCGGTTGTAATTCGCAGCCTTCATGTGAAAAGCATCCGAACGGATGCGTTGCACATCGACCTCATGGTAACACAGGTGCAGGTCGATTTGAATTTTAGCCGCATTCTTTCGCGCCGACGAGGCCGCGCCATTCGCAATCTGTCAATCGAAGATCTACACGGGGAAATCCGCTGCGAGAATCCAAACGTCCGAGGAATAACCAAATCTGGTTGGGGAACGCTACAGAAATTACTCCCGCAGCAATGCAGCCTGCGCAGTTCGGAGATGCGCGTGCAGAACGGACCGACTCTGATCTTGCTCCGCAACGGAACCCTTTCTGCCAGCGAAATAGAAGCCGGCCGCTTCAGCGCCGGCGAACTCATGATCGCGTCGCCATGGTTACGCCAAACATTTTCACAATTGCGCGGCGCAAGTCGTTGGGATGCAAATCGACTCACCCTCGCTGGACTCACTCTGGCGCGCGGCCTCGACCTTGAGTCCGTGTCAGTGGATTTCTCGCGTCTCGGTAGTCAACAAGTTAGATTAGAATTTGATGCCGACGTTTTCGGTGGAAAAATTCGCGGCAACGTTGCGCATGAATGGCATTCTTCGCGTTACAACTGGAACGTCGCCGGCGCGGCGACCGATATTTCCCTCGCCCAAACATCGGAAGCAATCGGGTTGACTGATCGCTTCGGCGGCTTGATTCGCGCCTCTAATTTTACTGTTCGTGGAAACCTCGCACATCCGGCTGACGTAACAGCCTCGCTTTGGACAGAAGTGACCGGGCTCACTTGGCGCAATCGCACTGCCGAAGCGATCATGCTGGGGGCCTCGCTCTACAATCAGCAAATCCAGCTTCAACAACTCTACATCAAGCAGAAAACCAATCAGCTGACCTTAAGCGGCCAGGCGTCGTTTCCCGCAAAATCATCCGATTGGCTGAGCCCGGATTTTCGCGGCGACATTTCCGCGACAATCAACAATCTCGGCGATTTCACCACGCTATTTGGCGCGAAATCCGGCGATTTCGCCGGGAAACTTATCATCGAAGGGGCGTTAAACACTCGGGCACGACAACTCGGAGGAAACCTCACGGTTGAAGGCGCGGCCCTCACACTTTTCAAAACGGCAATCGACAGCTTAAGCGCAAAACTGAAGCTGCAGGGAACGGAACTGGCGATTGAACAATTCAACCTGAAACGCAAAAACGATTCTCTTAACGCAGAAGGCAAGATCGAAATGTCCGGCGCGCACAACTATTCGGGTGCGCTCGATACGCGCGTCGATAATCTGGTCGATTATCTGTCCGGCTTTCGTGCTTCAGCCGGAAAGAGCACACGCCCGATCGCGGCAGAGATTCAGGCAACGATTACATCCAATAGATGGGACGCGTGCGGTGTAATTCATGTGCCGGAGTCCAGCCCTATTAGTTTCACAGCAAATTTTCCATTGCGCATCGGCACAGGCTGGAGCGCTTTCCAGTTAGCTCCGCTCAACGTGACACTTGATTTTCCGTCAATCTTTCTGGGCAAGATGCGCCAAGTCTTTCATCCTGAGATTTTCCAGGACGGTATTCTGAGTGGAAGCATTTCTCTTTCCCAAACGTTGCAGCATCCGCGCATCGTTGGCGACGTGCAGCTTGTAAACGGAAGATTGTCCGACAGCAGCGGGGTCTGGTTTAATCTCACTGAAGCGAGCAGTCGCATTGTCTTTGAGAGTGATCGCGCTTCGCTGGAATTTTTCAACGCCGCAACCAAAGACGTGGATGTCCTGGTTCGTGGGGAAATTGATTTCCGGGACACAAGCGAAATCACAATCAGGATCGCCGGGGCGACGCCGATCTTCGATCTCACGGCGCATCTGATTGATTGCGTGAATAAAATTGAAATTGCTCCCGCAGCATTGCCTCTCGCGCCTGCGATAAGAGAGTTGGAGGTCCGCGGTGGTCTGGTTCAATCGCCTTGGACTATCAGCCTGCACGAAGACAGCAGCACGCCCTTGTTCGGCGTTTCCAATCCGGCCGGTCTCGCCCGGAACTTTCCACTCTGCCTGGGCACAGGCCCGGAGGAAAAAAAATTGGTGCTCGGCGCCATCCCGCGACCCGAAGCAGCTGCAAAAAGACAAAAGAAGCAGCGATAGCCGCGTTATTGGAGTTTCGGCGTGACCAGCCAACGCGAAAGCTTTCCTTCCAACTCCTGCGTGAGGTTCACGCGAAGTTCGGCGCCTGCATCCAATCGTAAAGAACTCCCGTCACCGCGATCAAAGAGCAATTGAACTGGCCGCCGGCCCGGCGAGCTGACCAGAATCTCACGCACATGGCGCAGTTCATCGCCTGTTGTTACGGGAGAAAATTGCAGAACAACAGTCAGCTGCTCGGATGAATCTCCCAATCTTTCACTGGCCCCATTTGTTTTTCCAAGCGCAATCGATCTGATTTCCAGCGCCGTGGCCCGAAGAGCCTCGTCGCGTTTATCAAGCGTTCCTTTTATCTCAACAACGCGTCCCGCTGCGAGCACGTCCGAGACTTTCAAGTAAACTTCGTTCCACACGACGACTTCCAGCATGTCATTCAAGTCTTCGACCCAAAGAACTGCAAAAGGTTTGCCCTCTTTCCGGGTGAACTTTTTTTCCACCTCCACAATCGCCCCGGCAATCTTGAAGGGCGCGCGATCGTCGAGATCCACTAACGAGGCAATTGATCGATAATTTTTCGCCGCAAAAACATCCGCGTATGCGTCGAGTGGATGTCCGCTGACGTAAAAACCGAGAAGCTCTTTCTCGTACGAAAGCTTTTCATGCTCGCTCCAGCGCGTAACCGGCCGCTTTCTCGAAGTCGCAGAGGCAGTGTTTTCATCAAACAGTGAAACCTGACCCGCCAGCCGGTCACGTTGCGCTGCCACAGATGCGCCCACAGCATCATCAATGCAGGCATAGAGTTCGGCACGGTCTCGGCCAAGAAAATCAAATGCCCCGGCCTTGATTAGGCTTTCCAACATTTTCCGGTTGGCAATACGGGAGTCCAGTCGGGTGCAGAGATCCTCCAACGAAATAAAATCGCCTCCCTGTTCGCGCTCGCGAATCACGGCTTCCATGGCGGCTTCGCCGACGTGTTTAATCGCCGCAAGACCATAGCGAATGGCGGTGAATGTGGGAGCGCCGCGACTGTCGGGACGCTGAGGTCTCTCCCACATTTCCGGCATGAACTTCAGACCGCTCTTGTTGATATCCGGCGGAAGAATGGAAATGCCCATGCGTTTGCATTCGCCGACGAAAACGGAAATTTTCTCGGTGTTGTTGATTTCATTGCTCAGCAAACCCGCCATAAATTCCACCGGGTAATGCGCCTTGAGATAAGCCGTTTGATAACTGATCACGCCGTAGGCCGCGCTGTGGCTCTTGTTGAATCCGTAACCGGCGAATTTTTCCAGCAAATCGAAAATCGCACTGGCTTTTTTCTCCGGGATTTTGTTTGTGCGCGCGCAGCCGTCGATGAAATTTCCGCGTTCCTTGGCCATTTTTTCCTTGTCTTTCTTGCCCATGGCGCGCCTGAGAAGATCCCCCTGCGCCAGCGAGTAGCCTGCAAGTTTGCTCGCGGCAGCCATCACCTGTTCCTGATAAATCATCACCCCGTACGTGTCAGCGCAGATATCTTCCAGTAATGGGTGCAGATATTTGATCGGCGTAATGCCCTTCTTCGCTTTCACGTATTCGGGGATCAGCTCCATCGGGCCTGGCCGGTAAAGCGCGACCAAGGCGATGATGTCGTCGAGTTTCTTTACATCGAATTGCTTCGACAAACTCGTCATCCCGCCCGATTCCATCTGAAAGAGCCCAATCGTTTCGCCGCGGTTATAGAGCGCGAACGCTGCCGGATCGTCGAGGGGAATATTGTTCAGCAAAAAAGTAGGCTCCCGCTTGTGAATGAGCGCCAGCGTATCTTCGATCACGGTAAGCGTTTTCAATCCGAGGAAATCCATTTTAAGAAGCCCAAGATCGTTAAGCGGCCCCATCGGATACTGACTGATCACGTCGTTGCCTTTCACATCGCGACAAAGCGGGATGTAATCAGATAAATCCCGATCCGCGATCACTACGCCCGCCGCGTGCACACCTGCATTCCGCGACAAGCCTTCGAGAACCTTCGCATAATCAAAGAGTTGCCGGGTCACAGGCTCGGTGGTAAACGCCCGTTTCAGTTCCGGATTCTTTTCCACGGCTGCATCGAGCGTGATATTCAACTCATTTGGAATCATCTTTGCGATGCGATCGGCGTCGCGATAGCTCCACCCCATCACTCGCCCGACATCGCGCACGACGCTTTTCGCTTTGAGCTTGCCGAAAGTAATGATCTGCGCGACGCGGCGTTCGCCGTACTTTTGCCGAACGTATTCGAGTACCTCGCCACGGCGCGTTTCGCAAAAATCAACGTCGATATCGGGCGGTGAAACGCGGTCCGGATTCAAAAACCGCTCGAAGATCAATCCGTATTGAAGTGGGTCGATGTCGGTGATTCCAAGAACGTAAGCAACGATCGAACCTGCGGCCGAGCCGCGGCCCGGGCCAACCGGAATGCCCCGTTCCTTGGCGAAATGGATGAAATCCCAAACGATGAGCAGATAACTGACGAAACCAGTTTTCTCGAGCACACCCAGTTCGTAATCGAGCCGCTTGAGCAATTCGGCGTCGGTCGTTGCCCGCTCACCGTAGCGTTCGCGCAGGCCCTGATAACAGAGTTCGCGCAAATAACCCTCGCGCGTTTTTAATCGCGGAAGACTTCCCGCATTTCGGCGGGCGATTTAAAATACAACTCCGGCACATACCGCATCCTGTTTTCATCCTGCACCATTTTGCCGGTACCGATGCACAGCATCACGTCGTGCGCGTCGTGATCGCTTCGGCGCAAAAAATGAACGTCATTCGCGGCAACGAGTCCGACGCCGATGTCCCGAGCAATCGTCGGCAAGACACGATTGCACAGGCGTTGCTCTTCCATGCCATGATCGTGCATTTCCATGAAGAAATTCTCCGGGCCGAGAATGTCGCGGTATTCGGCGGCGCTCTGTTTCGCCTTCTCCAGATTGTTCGCCCGAATCGCAGAATTGATTTCGCCCGCAAGGCAGCCGCTCAGCCCGATCAACCCTGCTGCATGCGTTGACAAGAGCTCTTTATCGATCCTGGGCGCATAATGAAATCCATCCAAGTGCGCTGCCGTAATCAACTTTACAAGATTGCGATAGCCGGTTTCGTTTTGCGCTAGAAGCGTAAAGTGGTAGGCCGCATCGCGCCGCGATCCCGGCCGGTCTTTATGCGAACCGGGGGCGACATAAGTTTCGCAACCGATGATCGGTTTCACCCCGGTGCGCTGCGCTTCCTGATAAAATTCAATTGCACCAAACAAATTTCCGTGGTCCGTAATCGCGACAGCCGGCATCTTGAATTCAGCCGCCTTTTTCATCAGCTCTTTCATCCGGATACTGCCGTCCAGCAGCGAATATTCAGTGTGCAGATGCAGATGAACGAAAGAATCGCGCGACATTAGTTTCCAGTATAAGCGCCAGAAAAAAAGTTTGGCAAATTCACCTGCGAGCCGACCTCAAAAACAGTCATTCCAAGCGAAGTCGAGGAATCCCGTGGCGAAACCAAAAGCTGATTCCGCGGGATCCTTCGACTTCGCTCAGGATGACAACGGCCTGTTGTCAAAAATTCGTGATTGCATTCGCATCGCGGCATTGCTATGAGAGCGCGTGCTGCGCATAGCTTTCGACCTGCCGCGCCGTAGTGCAGCGAAGGCGGGTTACAAAGCCCCGCGCGAAATTGAGTTTACTTCGACATGAAAAAACTGGAGGCCATCATCAAACCGTTCAAGCTCGAAGAGGTCAAAGAAGCGCTGGCCGAGCTTGGCATCGAAGGGATGACCGTCACCGAAGTCAAAGGCTTCGGCCGGCAAAAAGGACACACTGAAATCTACCGGGGGAGCGAGTATACGGTGGATTTTCTGCCGAAAGTAAAAGTGGAAGTGGTGATGGCGGACGATATGGTAGAACGCGCCGTCAATGTGGTAGTCGGCGCAGCGAAGACGGGCAAGATCGGGGATGGAAAAGTGTTCGTTCTTCCAGTGGAACACGCAGTGCGTATCCGGACGGAAGAGATCGGCGAAAAAGCGGTGTGACGGCGCTCCGCGCCCGCTGGTCGATTTGCCGTTGAAGGGTCAACGCGGTTCTGCATTGATTTAGCGATTTAACGATTTAGTGATTTAGCGATTTTTCTCTTTTAACCACTCAACTGTTTAACCTCTCAATAAAACCATGGCCAAAGACAAAACTCCATCCGACGTCAGCAAAATGATCAAAGATCACGAGGTGAAGCTCGTTGATTTTAAATTCACGGATCTGCCCGGCACGTGGCAGCATTTCACCACCACCCTGAGTGATTATAGCGACGATATTTTTACTGACGGCCTCGGGTTCGACGGCTCGAGTATCCGCGGCTGGAAAGTCATTAACGCCTCGGACATGCTCGTCATTCCTGATCCCGCGACGGCGTGGATCGACATCTTCAACCTCGAACCAACGCTTTCGCTCATCTGCACGATCGTCGATCCAATTACGCGCGAACCATACGATCGTGACCCGCGCGGCGTCGCCGAAAAAGCAGAGGCTTATTTAAAGAGCACCGGCATCGCGGATACCGCATTCTTCGGACCGGAAGCGGAGTTCTTCATTTTCGACGATGTGCGATTTGTAAACAGCGGGAACGCGTCGTCGTACATTATCGACAGCGGTGAGGGCCATTGGAACAGCGCGCGCGAAGAATTTCCAAATCTCGGATACAAAATTCGACCGAAAGAAGGTTACTTCCCGGTGCCGCCGATGGATTCGTTGCAGGATATCCGCAACGAAATGGCGCTCGAGATCGAGAAAGCCGGTATTCTCGTGGACAAACAACATCACGAAGTCGCCACCGCCGGCCAGGCCGAGATCGACGTCCGTTTCGCGCCGCTGAAGCAGATGGGCG
>QHMS01000049.1 GCA_003217895.1 Verrucomicrobiota bacterium | reverse complement strand
TGAATTGCGCTACCATGTTCACGGTATTGATCAGAAGGCGCTAGAACGAAGGTACAAGCCGGCATTGCCAAAACCGCGAGGTGCCCTACATTCGGCTCGCTACTGCTTGCTGCCTGGTGAATAAACGAATGGCGCTTTTCAACCCGCTCGATCACCCAATTTGTTTGTCCTACCCTCTCCGAGTAGCTTCCACGGCGAGCGCGCGCTTCTGGGTGGAGCACATTCCTCTTGGAATGTTTCTTGTGGACGTGCTGCGGCCCAGAGTACTCGTGGAGTTGGGTACCTTCTCCGGCGTCTCATTCTGTGCCTTCTGCCAAGCCGTGAAGGAACTGGGCACCGGCACACGCTGCTACGCGGTTGATACCTGGCAGGGCGACCCACATAACGGCTACTACGGCCCTGAGGTATTGAGCGAGCTCAAGAGCCATCACGATCCTCTCTATGGCGGCTTTTCCTGCCTCATCCAGTCCACTTTCGATGAGGCGCTGTCTCAGTTCGAGAATGGCTCGATCGATTTGTTGCATATCGACGGGTTCCATGCCTATGAGGCAGTCAGGCGCGATTTTGAAAACTGGCTGCCGAAGATGAGTGAACGGGGCGTGATGCTCTTCCACGACATTAACGTCCGCGAACTTGATTTCGGTGTGTGGAAATTGTGGGAAGAAGTGAAGCCGCGCTATCCTCACTTCGAGGCCACCTGGGGTCAGGGCCTTGGCCTTCTCGCTGTGGGTAACCAACAACCCGATCTGCTAAGATCCCTGTGTAACTCTCCTGAGGGAAAGCTAACGGAGGTGCGCGACTTCTTCTGCCAACTCGGGCTGCGGCTGGAGTTAGCCCGCGAGCGTGACGAGTTGACTGCCAAGCTCCAGGAACAGTCGAACGTCATTGGTAGCTTCCAGCAGAGCCTTCCTATGCGCTTCTTTTATATCTGGTCACGGAAAGGCGTAGGAGGTGTCGCGCGCCATGCCATTGCCAAGTTATCAGCTATCAGCCGCCAGCTAACGATTGGCCGGCATCATCGCAGGACTAAAAGCGATAACCGGCAAATGAACGTTCGACCGATAGCGTTATATCTCCCGCAATACCATCCTATTCCCGAAAACGACAGTTGGTGGGGCGAGGGATTTACCGAGTGGACCAACGTATCCAAAGCCAGACCTCGCTTCTCCAGGCATTTTCAGCCACACGTTCCCGCCGATCTCGGCTTCTATGACTTACGCCTACCCGAAGCGCGTCAAGCCCAGGCAGACCTGGCAAGGGAGTATGGCATTTACGGCTTTTGTTACTACAGCTACTGGTTCAACGGCAAGCGCCTTTTGAGTCGGCCTTTCGATGAGACCCTGGCTTCCGGTCAGCCCGATTTCCCCTTCTGCCTTTGCTGGGCTAATGAGAATTGGACGCGGATCTGGGATGGACTGGACAAGGATATCCTTATGGAGCAAAGCTACTCTGAGGAGGACGACAGGCAACACATACGCTGGCTTGCCAACGCTTTTCGGGATAAGAGATATATCAAGGTCGGAGATAGGCCGCTGTTTCTCGTTTACCGGGCGAGAAGTATCCCTGACCCTGTGAAGACTACCTCCATCTGGCGGGACGAAGCCCGTAAGCTCGGCTTTAGGGAGTTATACTTGTGCCGCGTGGAGAGCTTTGCAGAGGAACACGAGTGCCCGGCCTGCCTGGGCTTCGATGCCTCGGTGGAGTTTCAACCCGACTGGTCATCCTTCCCAACCTTAACTATGCCATTGCGCCGCGGCAGAATGTGGCAGTACCTCACCCGGTGGGGTCTATCAAGCGAGGCTTACCAGCAGAATGACATTTATAGCTACAAGCGCGTAGCAGAGTTGATGCGCCGCAGAGACCTGCCGCCTTACAAGAGGTTTCCCTGCGTTACCCCTGGCTGGGACAATAGCTCACGACGCAAGCGCGGTGCTATTATCCTGAAAGGGTCCACCCCAAAGCTTTACCGACGCTGGTTGGAGGCGACCCTTGCAAGATTCGAGCCGTACGGGCCTGGAGAGAACCTGATGTTCATTAACGCTTGGAACGAGTGGGGAGAAGGGAGTCACCTTGAACCTGACAAGCGATGGGGCCGGGCATATTTGGAAGCCACTCGCAGTGCGCTACGGAACGTTATGGGTCATAAACCATGGAGAACATAGAAAATTCACGGCACCTGTACCTGGATTTGATGAAGCGGTGCCTTCTCAACCTGATCTATCCCCAGTCGGAAGAGCTATTGCCGCTTGCAACCGACGCCGGCGTCCGCGGTAGGTCGGCCCGCACGGTGCTGGGAAGGACAAGCAGTCATAAGGTGTGGCCACCTCTGCGCGATGCTCAGGGCAACCTTTTGACCCTAATTGCACAAGACCGCATGGAAGGCCGCATCTGGCCTGTCGTTGCACACACAATGATCGGTCTGAAGCGCCTCGATAACCTGGAATTCTGTATCGAACAAGTAATGACTAATGGAGTTCCAGGCGACCTCATCGAGACAGGCGTGTGGCGGGGGGGAGCTACCATCTTCATGCGTGCCGTCCTCAAGGCCTATGGCGTGACCGACCGATGCGTATGGGTCGCTGACTCATTCGAGGGTCTGCCGCCACCGGACACGGGCAAATACCCAAATGACGCGGGCGACAGCTTGCACGAAGCGAGAGAGCTCGCTGTTTCGCTTGAAGAGGTAGAGGCGAACTTCGAGAGGTACGGTCTGCTGGATGACCAGGTGCGTTTCCTCAAGGGCTGGTTCTGCGATACCCTGCCCGTCGCACCCATAGAGCGCCTAGCCGTGCTGCGATTGGACGGCGACATGTACGAATCGACGATGGACACGCTGGTCAACCTATATCCGAAACTGTCAGAGGGAGGCTATGCTATCGTCGATGACTACGGCGCCATCCCAGCCTGCCGCCAGGCGGTTCATGACTACCGGTCAGCCAATCGCATCACCGGGAAGATACACAACATAGATTGGACCGGAGTTTTCTGGCAAAAGGGCAATTAGCCATCGATATGGCGACCGTGGGCGGTCATGAAATCATAACTTCGCTAAACAAAAAAAATCCGTTTCCGTTTCCTCCACTTTATAACCGGCAAGCTCCATCATCATTTTCGCAGCCTGCCGATCTTTGGCAGTCAAATGTTTCTGTTCAAAGAGAACGATACGCGGACGAAGCGTGGTGAAATCGAATTGGCGTAAAATGACGTAATCGAATCCTTCACAGTCAATGTGCAGGAGATCAATCTTTTGGATATTATGGCGCGACAGTAGCGCATTCACGGCTAAGCACTCGACCGAAGCCTCTTTCACGGCCGAATGCATTTCGGGACTAAGATGTTTGATTACGTGAAGTCGATCCAAGCTGGCGATGCTTCGCAGCCAATCCAGATTGCCATTTCCGATACCTTTTAAGGCGCTCTCGTCCACATAATACATGTTTGCCGTACCGGACGACGTCGCCACTGCAGCCTGCTCAATCGCAAAACGGCTGCAAGTTCCATAGTTCGCCCTAAGCATTGCCGCGTACATAGGAATGGGCTCAACCAAAAGCCCACGATATCGCGAATCAGTAAGCAGCAGAGTCGCAAGTGGGTCACTTGTTATGCCGTCGTTCGCGCCAATTTTCAGGACAAAAATGTCTTGGTAATCTTTGAAGGCAGCTTCCGTTTGAAAACGAATGCCCGGTCGAAAGACACAGTACGCCCTTCTAGCAATCTTGTGAAAACGAGGAAATCGCTCGGTGACTTTGGATATTCTCAGGACGAGCGCAGCAAAATTCATGATAACTCGTATTCTCCCATTTGATCAAAGTAGCGCGAGAAGCGGCCTTTCACTTTACCGACGAGAACTCGTGCCTCTTCACTCATGATAGTCAGCCAAGCTCCGAGATTAGAGCGCCGACGACGATGATGCTCCAAACGAGCGATCGTAAAAGGGCGCGAGAAAGCCTTCGAATCAAAGAGAAGAGGCTTGCGTCCGCAGAAATGAGCCACGCGCGGGCGCCGAATTTTCGTCGGGAAGTGCCAGCCGGCGCCAAGAGAGTCGCGCATTAGCTCCTCTTTTCCGTGATGACTCCAGATATGCTGCAAGTTGGACATACCAATTCTGATTTCTCCGCGTTGTGACATCGAATGAACGAAATAATTTAAAAGCGGCTGCTCGGAAAAATCACCAAACAATCCAGGTGTTTTCTTCCCCCACGACTCCCCTTCCATCCACCTTTCGAACGGGATAACATTCCGTTTGCAGGCGAAAGCGCCGGAAGAAAAATAGGCGTTCCCACGCCACTCGAACTTGGCATCAAAGCGCCTAAGCTTTTGCGGATCAAAATAAAAATGCGTCAGCCAACCTGGGACTTCCAGAGCATCTGGCGGGATAGAGATCTCACTCCAGAAAATCTGAAAATCCACTTCGGCATTGACCTGTGGAGTGAAGTCTCCCCAAACAATCGCGTCGGAATCCAGCCACACGTAATATTCAAACGGGCCTTCCCACATCGCGGCGAGCTTGGCGCGACCATTCCCGGTTATAAGCGTCCGCATTTGTTGGGCAGGCAGTTCTGAAACACGCAAAACCCTTAAGTCGTATTCTTTCACAAGATCGGAAACATCAAACTCACCGTCTACAACGAGGCACACTGGAACATCTGGACTGTAATGCCTCATGCTAGCCAGCGTGGCCTGAACCATGAACTTGTCTCCCGCATGGCAGCCAGTCACAAAACCAAACGGCGCTTGCACCTTCACAATACAAGAGCTGATTCTTTGCGGCTTGCGTTCTCACGAGACAAAACGCACTCTCGATAGAGTTCCTCGAATAGGCCGGAGAAAGAACTCAGTTGGTTGCGAACCCGTACTGTCTCACTGCCAGCCGCCCCGAGCATCTCGCGCAGTTGCTCCGAGTTTCGCAATTTCATAATCGCCTCGATCAGTCCCGCCCCATCTTGGAGTTCACATAGCATTGCTCCCTGTCCCTCAGGCGCAGCTTCTGGAATTCCTCCTACGCGAAAGGCCACCACTGGTGTTCCACAAGCCATCGCTTCGACCAGCGTCATACCATATGTCTCCATTTGCGACGCACTAACAAATACATCCGCTGCTCCAAGGAGCCGCGGCAAATCACGTCGGTCGCGAATGCCACCCGTAAAACGCACGTTCAAACGGTCCGGAACCGGTACCGCTCCTTCGCCGAATGCCAAAACGATTACGCCCGCCAGATTTGGAAAATGCGACAGTTGCTCGAATAACCATGGCACATTCTTATTCGCATCCGTCAGCGACGCCCCACCCGTAGCGATGACAAACGCGTCTGCCGGCAAGCCCAGGTGCTTTCGACACAGGCTCTTGTCCTGTGGTTTAAAAACAGTTGTGTCGAGTCCGGGCGGAATTACTCGCACACCGCCGCAAGCTTTGGCGATTGGGCTGTGCCCGGCGATTTCGGCGAGCCAATGGCTGTTAGCTACCAAACGCGCTCCGCATTTGTGATAAGCGCGCAGCTTTCGCGATTGCTCGTCTGCTGCAAGAAATCGGTTCGCGGGCCATAGTAAGATCGGGCATGGCGTGCAGGTATCACTGTAGAGATCGCAGCCGCGATAAAGGAAACAGCCGCCACTCACATGCCACATATCGTGGATGCTGATGACCACACCGACGCCGCGAGGCAGGTTCTCCAACCATCTCGGAACATCGAACCAGTCCGCTACGGTATGCAAATGTACAACATCAACGTCTGCCAGTTCTTGAGGACCAGGCGGTAACAGCAGTCGCCGGGTCCCATGCCACGGATCGCGAGATAACGACACTGATGCCCGGCGAATCAACCGATTCAGAAAAAATCTGCTGCCTTCAGCCGACGCATTTTTGCAAAGCACACGGCTCTCAATCCCTCGCTCCGCTAATGCGGTGGAAAGAAGCGCTGCGTATTCGTAACTGCCGCCGGAGGGATGAGTGTTGAGATGCAATACTCTCATGTTATGGACTGAAAGCGGCGAATCTGAACTTCATACCTTGAATTTCCCGGGCGCGCCTATGGTGAACGCGACGCCGGCGCGGCGTCTTGAGAATATAATCGAGCCAATATCGCGCCGCTTTCTGATATCCCGCACATTTTTCTTTTTGCCCGGTAACTTTGTAAAACAAGGATACCACCGGAAAAGCAAGCGCCCGAAAAGGTGCAAGCACATTACGAAAGAATTGCTGACGCCGCGATTTTTTGAAAGCCGCTATTTGTCGATTCACAGGCGAACCCGCGTCCGCGGCAAATCGTTCAAATAATACTTGGGCCGGGCCCGGTATTCCACCCAGCCACGGCGCCGAACGCGTGTAGTGAAGCACACAGTCCAGACTGTTGTCGTCCTGCTCGTCAAAACGCCACGCCGCTCGATTCCAATGCTCGGGCAACTCGGCAATTCGGTCGTGAAGCAGAAAATTGATGGCCGACTGATCCCAAAAGCGATAGTGTCCCTTCCAGTCCCTGAAAAATTCGAGAGACTGCTTAGTGAAATTCTGCTTCCTTAGTTCGTCCAGGTTTAAGAGCACTACGCCCGCGTTAAAGTAGCGCCCATCGGCTGGCAGACTCATGGTGGCGGCTATCGCACGCGAATCGTCCCGAAGGATCGGCGTCTCGGAGTCAGGAACTGCGGCGAGAACCTTGCCGGGAGGCAATTCAAGATCGAAAAGCTTGGCGAGATCGCGGAACACCAGCACGTCGCAGTCAAGGTAGATCAAACGCGGCACATTCAAAAGCTGTGGCAGTAATGTGCGGCAATAAGTCATGTGCGACTTGCCGGGGCCGAGTGTCGCCTTGCTAAAGACCGATGGATCGACCGTCACAAACTCCAGTCGGACGCATTCGCCAAATCTTTCAATCAATCGCGAGAGCGTGCTTCTTGATTCTGGAGAAAGACCACCATCGAGCACCTTTAAGTCCACCTCTCTCGTTGAGTCCAAGTAGCTTAGTGCGCTCGCCACCGCGCAATAGAGTCCGGGGAAGTAGTGTTCGTTACTGGCTAAGGCAAGGACAACTGGTTCCATTTCTTTAAGCACGTGCGTGACAGCACAGGTACGCGCTGGGCCCTGAAAGGTCGCCTCTTCCTTC
>QHMS01000048.1 GCA_003217895.1 Verrucomicrobiota bacterium | reverse complement strand
ATGAGTCTGCTCACGCGAAAAATTGTTTCGCCGAAGTTGTAGCCACGGCCCTGGAGGTTTGGGTAGACGTGCCGCAGGCACGTGGCTACAGCCATTGCCTCGCCGCTTTCACCGTGTTCGCCATCAGCATCGCAATCGTCATCGGCCCAACGCCGCCCGGCACAGGCGTGATCGCGTTCGCCTTTTTTGATACTTCATCGAATGCGACATCGCCCACCAGGCGATAACCGCGTTCGCTTGCTGTGTCTTCGATGCGATTAATGCCAACGTCGATGACGACGGCGCCTTCGCGCACGTGATCGGCTTTCACGAATTCCGCGCGTCCAATCGCCGCAACAACAATGTCAGCTGAAAGCGTAATCTGGGCGAGATCGCGACTGCGCGAGTGCACCACTGTAACCGTGGCGTTCCCGCTCTTGTTTTTCTGCATCAGAAGGAGCGCTAGCGGTTTACCCACGATCATGCTGCGGCCAAGAACCACGACATGTACGCCGTTAATTTCAATTTTGCTTTCCAAGAGCAAACGCTGCACCCCGAGCGGCGTGCACGGCACAAAACCGGTGGAATCATCGATTACGAGCTTGGCGACATTTTCCGGATGAAATCCGTCCACATCTTTCCGCGGATCAAGCGCGCGCACGATCGCTGGTTCGTCGATGTGCTCGGGCGGCGGCGATTGCACTAGAATGCCGTGAATGCTTGAATCCTGATTGAGTTCGTCAACGCGACTGAGCAGCTCAGTCTGTGTCGTCGATGCAGGCAGCTCGAGCTTGAGCGAATGCAGTCCAAGCTCGCGGCACATTTTGTCTTTTGAGCGTACATAGGCGCGCGAAGCCGGATTGTCTCCTACCAGAACGACGGCAAGGCCCGGCGTAACACCTTTTGCTTTTAGCTCCGCAATCTCGCGGCGAAGATCGACATACACTTTCTCCGCGATTGCGCGTCCATCGATTAACTTTGCCATACTGAAGCAGGCAATCCTGCCT
Source organism: Verrucomicrobiota bacterium (assembly GCA_003217895.1). Taxonomy (GTDB): domain Bacteria; phylum Verrucomicrobiota; class Verrucomicrobiia; order Chthoniobacterales; family UBA10450; genus Udaeobacter. The sequence continues at coordinate 6,900 of QHMS01000048.1, read as the reverse complement.
GCGGGTGCCCAATACGCAAGCATTGCTCTAGCCGCTTCCCTGTGGGACGCTCAACGCTCGCGCTGCAAACACTTCGGTCGCGCTTCCCACAGGGAAGCGGCTACAGAAGACCGCTCAGCGCATTTCAACCAGCGCCATCATGGCGTTCTGCAAGCGCAAACGCTCGGCTTCAAATTCTTCCGGAGTGCTTATCGATCTGACGCGGTGTGGCGCGCCAATGATCACGCGGACCTTTGCGAACAGTCGCGGAACGATAAATCGGTCCCAGCTTTTGATCCGCCAGCAATTTGAATACTCCAGGTTGACAGGCAGGACCGGCGCACCGGTTTTTTGCGAGAGAAAAATAATTCCGGGCCCAAGTTCGTAAGCCGGTCCACGCGGGCCATCCGGGGTGATTACCACGTCGCCGTGTGAGGCAAGAACTTCGCCGAGCTGGAGAATGGCGCTCGCGCCCAGCCGCGAACTCGAACCGCGAACTACATCGTAGCCGAAACGCTCAACGGCGTCGGCCAGCAAATCGCCGTCGCGACTGGCGCTGATCAATGCGGCTCCATGATGTTCCGGAAAAAAACGCCGCAAGACCAATGGGAAAACCAGCAACCGATTGTGCCAAAGCGCGCCGATATAATTTTCCGTCGGTGGCTTGCCCACCACACCAGCTTGGTCTTCGATTTCATAACGCAGCGTACGTCCCCAGAGCTGCAATAAACGAAATCCAAACGCGACCAACCATCGCGCAAGCCTGCCTTCGATTTTCAACTTTTTTTGCGTTTTGCCGGAGCGCGTCCCTCGCCCCAACGATATGCAGCGGGATTAGGCAGCTCAATTTGATCAAGAATGCGCCACACAACCGTATCGACAATTGCCGTTACCGAATGAGGACGGCTGTAGAACGACGGAATAGCTGGGAGAACAATTGCTCCCGCTTCGAGCAACGTGACCACGTTGCGCGCATGAATCAGATTCCACGGCGTTTCCCGTGGTACGAGGATCAATTTGCGCCGTTCCTTCAAGAAAACATCGGCCGCGCGCAAGAGCACGCTGTCGCTGGAACCGGAAGCGATTCGTCCCAGCGTGGCCATTGAGCAGGGGACAATCACCATCGCGTCAAAACGCGCCGACCCGCTCACAAACGGCACGTTCATATCGTTTTCGGAATGCTGCAGGACTCCCGAGGGAATTTTCAAATCGTCCAGCTCCTGTTTCGCAACCTGTCTCGCATGTGTACTCATGATGAGATGCATCTCATGCGCGGCGCAATCGATCTGTTCGAGTAATCTTTGCAGATAGATCGCTCCGCTTGCGCCGGTCGCGGCGAGTACCAGTTTCATTGTCTTCTTGTCATTTCGGCATAGCCGAGAATTTCAAACTCGTGGCTGAACCAAGGCGTGTACCATTTGATGTAGCGTTCGTTCATGAACCTGGAGCGAGCATCTTGATAGTGGGTCGCTGAAATCGCAAGCGAAAGGCTTGCACTAGAATTCATCTTCGCAAAGCATCTCGGTTTCAATGCCGAAACATACGCTTACTGGCAATATCAAACGGCATCGGGCGTTTCACTCGAGGTTCCTGGGAAACCGGCGCGATGTGCTTGTGTATTTGCCGCCTGGTTATTCGCGTTTCTCGTCAAGACGTTATCCGGTTTTGTATATGCACGACGGACAGAACGTTTTCGATGCCGCCACGTCGTTTGCCGGAGTCGAGTGGGGAATGGATGAAACCGCGCAGCAACTGATCCATCGAAAACTAGTCGAGCCGGTGATCATCGTTGCCGTGGCAAATATCGGCGAAGAACGAGTTCATGAATACGCGCCGACCCCCGGTGTGATCGAACCAAAAGATTATCCCAGAAAGCGCAGCCGCGGCCTGGCCCACATTTACGGGCAATTCTTGATTCAGGAATTGAAGCCGTTCATCGACAAAAACTATCGAACGAAGCCGGATGCAGAATCTACGGGACTGGGTGGATCATCGCTCGGCGGTTTGGCCACACTGGCGATCGGAATTTTTTATTCAGAGGTATTTTCGCGTTTAATGGTGATGTCGCCATCGATTTGGTGGGACGATTACGCGATCCTCCGGCTGGTGGGCATTCTCGGCGAAAAGCCGCCGCTGAGAATCTGGCTCGACACGGGTACAGACGAGCCCGGCTGGGAACTGGCGCGCCACTTACGCGATTGCCTAATCGACAAAGGCTGGCAGCCCGAGGTCGATCTTAGTTATCTCGAAATGAAAGGCGCCAACCACAGCGAAGCTGCGTGGGCATCGCGCGTCGAACCGGCGTTACGATTTTTGTTTCCGCTTGGAAAATAAGCTTTCACCTACCAACCGACGGAACTGGCGATGGGTTAGGCGGCAACGGCTCAGGAGGAGGCATAGGAGTCGGCGGAGTCGGTTGGGGCGGTGACGGTTGATCTGGCATCGATGCTCTCCCTGTAAGAGAATCGTTCTTACTGCAACCATTTGCCGTAAACTTGATAAACGCGCACGTAGCCGCCTACGAAATCCCAATCTTTTTGATAAGAGAAACTGCGGGTGTGTGGAGACCAGGTAAGCTCGCGCGGAGACTCTGGATGGTTGGGATCGTAAACCAAATAGTGTTCAATTCCAGGATTCGGAGAAAAAGACTTTCGCTTATAAACCAAGATGGAGTGATTGATGGTGAAACGGGGGAAAGTAGTAAGAAAGCCAGCAAACAACTCTCCGCGCGCCAAAGCTGCGTCCAAGTGAGCGTGAGTCTCCTCCTGATACCCGGCGCTCTGGAGGAAAATCATGCGCACATTGCTGATTCGGAAATAGCTGGGCCAGCCATGACCTATTTTCAACTGCACAAATTCGCGACGCGCCTTGCTCATTTCCTGCAGATCTTTGTATCCCGGAAAAACAATTCGTTGATCTTTTGGCAGCGGCGCTGCCCACGGCTGTCGGTGTGTCACAGCGCGAATGCGGGCAGCCAATGAGGCGTCATCCAGGGGGGCGCTGCGCGGATCGAAGCGCGCGAACTTTTTAAATTGCAGGGCAGTACGGCAAATCACGAAACAGTGGCGCTTATACATGTCTCGTCTTACAGACGACCCTGTCCGTAAAGAAGGATGTCCGTCGTGATATTCAAACACGGTTTGATTAGCGAATGCGAGCGTGTCGCGATCGAAACGAAAGTCTGACGCAATAACACTCGTTCCCGTCAGGGTGACGGCAGCGACTACACTGAGCCAGCAAACACCCACTGATTTTCCCGAAGTCCCAAACATCACATTAACCTCGAGCCGAGGCGCCGACGGTTTTTCCTCCTGCAAACACACCCAGCTGGCGAAATTTTTGATATCGCCTTTCCAGCAGTTCGGCAACTGGAACCTGCGAAATCTGCTGGAGAGCGTGGCGCAGCGCTTTACCAAGATTCGCGGTAACGAAATCGTAGTCCCGATGCGCGCCGCCCTCCGGCTCTGGGACAATTTCGTCCACAACTCTGAGTTTCAACAAATCCTGTGCAGTTAGCTTGAGCGCCTCGGCGGCTTCGGCTGCATGCCGCCGGTCCCTCCACAAAATCGCCGAGCACGCTTCCGGACTAATCACTGAGTAGTAAGCGTTCTCGAGAATCAACACGTGATCTGCGACGCCAATCCCCAGCGCGCCGCCCGAGCCGCCTTCGCCGATGACGGCAGCGACGATTGGGATGCGCAGGCGCATCATTTCACGGAGATTGACAGCAATTGCCTCCGAAATATGACGTTCCTCCGATCCGATTCCCGGAAAAGCACCGGGGGTATCGATCAATGAGATCACCGGCATGCCAAACTTTTCGCCCAGCCGCATTAATCGCAGCGCTTTTCGGTAGCCCTCAGGATGGGCGCAGCCAAAATTGCGCAAGACGTTTTCCTTGGTGTTGCGCCCTTTTTGATGAGTGATAACGACGCACCGCTGCGTGCCAAGCGTGGCCAGACCACACGGCATCGCTCTGTCATCCGCGAACCGACGATCGCCGTGCAGCTCGCCCCAATTTGTAAAACACCGTTCGATGTAATCCAAAGCGAACGGCCGCTGCACATGGCGCGCAATTTGGACACGCTGCCAAGCCGTCAGGTTCCCATAAATCTGGCGACGCGTTTCGCGAAGCTTTGTTTCCAGTTCTTTGATGGCCGAATCAAGATCAACATCGTGCTGGTCGGAGTGATTCTTTAAATCCTGCAGCCGCCGTTCCAGCTCAAAGATCGGTTTTTCAAAATCGAGCGGTTGCCATTCCATGGTAGAATCTAACTCAGTCGATAATGGTGACAGCGGTCTTGTTGTTTACAAGGCTGCTTAGCTCCTCAACATCGGAGGCCGCCAGGCCGAGACCCGCCGGCGGGGGCGGTTGCTCGAGATTCGGATGCGCCGAATCCGACAGCGAATACAGAGTGTAACTTGGAGCGCCCGCGAGTCGGACCCACCGGGTGCTACTAAGGTACTCCTTGCTACCGATGCCGACGCGTTTTCCGCCCTTCCAAGCCATTGTTTCGGCAACTTTTGCCGTGATTTTAGCTGATTGTTTGCCCTGTAGTTTTGCTTCGCGCACATGATATTGCTTGAAAAAGGTGCCGTGATTGAGGAGCACAACCAGGTTCATTTTGCGTTGAATAACAATCGAGAAATCGGGATGCGAAATGAGCAGATGTTCGCCAATGTGCAGCATTGTGCCGCTCATATTGTTCATGCGCATGATTAGCTCAGGTGTCGTCTTTAGCTTCCGCGAAATCTTCGCGAGCACGTCTCCCGGTTTCACAACGTATTCGGTCTTTTCCGGAGAGGGATGACGGGACAGCAAAATGTCAACGTTCACTTCCCCGAGCAAATCCCGCGCTTCGTCAAGATGCTTTCCAGAGGGATATTTTTGAATTAACGAGATGAACGCATCGCGAGCTTCGGTCAGTTTTCCATCCTGTCGCAGTTGGGCCGCTGCCTGAAATTCCGGCAGACTGATGTCCACTGCAGGTGGCGGAGTAACTTCGCCACGCTGTTCCTTTTTCACTGCGATGTCTTCTTTGACAAAGGTGTTGTAACCGAACCAGGCAGCGCCGCCGAAGATGACCAGTGCCAGCAGTAGTACGAAGAGCCATTTCATGGCTGAAAACAAAACGTCCAATGCCCAACGCCCAACGTCCAATGCTCAATTCAGAATCAACCGTTTGAGCGTGTAACGTTCAGCGTTCAGAGTTCAGCGTTGGACGCTTTCTTCATCCGAGTTTGGTTCGCCGCAGCCGCCTTCGGACTTTTGCCAGGGCACTAGCTCGTTTCCCCGCCTGGGAAAAACCGATGCCAGAACCGTCCGATGGTAGGCTGTTCCTGGTTGCTCCAGGTGAAGTGGCAATCCTGGCAGTAAAATTCCTTGGGAATAATTTTCAGAGCACAAAGCACCATCACGAGCGCTGGGGTCACGAATTTTCGGGTCATCTGCGGGTACTCGATATTTGAAGAGCCGCATTGGGGACAACGGATGAGAGCGGCGGAGATGTCCGGATCGGTGGCCTCCCATTCCTTCATAAGCTCCTGGGCCCTTTCGAAATCGCTGTCTTCCACCATCACTTTCGCATTCGCTTGCGGACGCGACATGAAACCGACCTGTTGCAACGGCCCTTCATTGTGAACATCGGCCTTCAGTCCGGCATCGTGGAAACGTCGTTTCAGCTGTCGCGCTTTGGCCGGCTCATTGAATGTCGCAATAGTCACCATAATCTTTCTTGCACGCGCAGCAGCGCATCGTGATCAAACATCAAATAATTGCCAAGCGCAAGAGTCTGCCTCCTTACAGGCAGGATTCTCTGCATCACGTTCCGGGAGGAAACCACTTGTAGAGCGTTAAATAAACAAGCACACCGGTGAGAGAAACGTACAGCCAAATTGGAATCGTCCAGCGCGCGATCCGTTTGTGCCGGTCCCATCGGCGCCGAAAAACCTGGATAAGCGTCAAAATCACCAGAGGCAACGTCACAAAAGCGAGTAGAACGTGCGAAGCAAGAATCGGGAAGTAAATAGCGGCGATCCAACCTGTGTATCCCGAAGATTTCTCGCCGACCCGGGCGTGATAGATAATGTAGCCGACCAAAAAACAGACCGACGAGATCACTGCTATGATCATGCACGCCATGTGACGCCGCCACGCGCCATGCCGGATGAAGTACCAGCCCATTGAAATGAAGATGGTGCTGACCAAATTAAACGACGCGTTAAGAGCGGGCAGGTCTGAGGTTGAAATCACGTTGAGGCGTTGAACCGTTAAGACGTTAAGTTGGTCTATCGTTTCAACGCTGCAACGCTTTAACGCTTCCACGAAAACTAATGCCCGCCGTCCTTGAGCCACTGCAGGTTCGCCCTTCGACACATTATCGACGACGCAGTCGGCGCCGCCGAATTGCCCTCAAGCTGCTACGCCTGGCATTCCTCGCGGCAATTTTTGGGATTGTCGGCGGCGGTTATTATCTCGCTAAGAGGGGATTTGGCCGGGAATGGCGTTCCCGAGTCGTGGAGGAATTACATAAACGCGGTGTTGAAGCGTACATAGGACGCCTGACGCTGGATCCGTTCCGCGGTCTGGTCGCAAAAAACGTAAGGATTTTCGACTACAAGAATCGCGAAAACACGCTTGCCCTTCTTAGCGAAGTCTCGCTCGATATCAATTACGCCGCGCTCATCCATCATCAGCCGTTTCTTAGCGCGCTTGATGTACGCGACGCGCAAATCACCTTTCCCCTTAAGACGGCAGGCGGGAGCGCCGATAGAGCACAACTGACAGACTTCCGCGCCCATGTTTATTTTCCGCCGGAACAAATTTATGTCAGTCAGGCCGAGGGAATCCTCTGTGGAATTCGGATTTCTGCGACCGGGCAATTAATCAAGCGCGATAATTATCAACCATCGCCTCCAATT
>QHMS01000047.1 GCA_003217895.1 Verrucomicrobiota bacterium | reverse complement strand
CGCATCGCTCCTGGCCATAGACGGGCTCCGGAACATCGAAAGTGATTAATAACGCTCCACTGGCGAGCGTTTGCCGTCTTCGGCGTTTGGCGTTGCGGCGCGTTCTTCACCCAGAACGGCGACACGGAGGTCCTGGATTTCACTGTCGATCTTGCGAAAAGCGGCTTGGGAAAATTGGTCTGGCGGCGTAAGATTTTTCTTAAAGCGCGCCACGCTCTTCAGGGCGCGATCAATTTGCTTGCGCGGTAAAGTGCCCAGAATCCGATGCACGTTCTCGATCTCGGGGATACGATGGCAAATCATGGCGAGATCATTTCCAGCGGCGATGGCCAGGCGAATTGTATCTTCTAGGCGATATCCTGTGAGAATCGCCCCCATGTCCAAATCGTCGGTCATGATTAGACCAGCGAAGCCAAGTTCGTTGCGTAACAAATCGGTGATGATACGCCGCGACAATGTGGCTGGCGTTTTCTTCGGCTCAAAACATGGATACCAGCCATGGCAAATCATCATGCTGTCCACGTCGTCAACGAATTCTCGAAAGACGGCCAACTCGTATTGGTCAAGTTGTTCTCGGGTGCGATCGATTCGCGGCAACTGGTAATGAGCATCCGAAGTCGCAGCGGAGTAACCGGGGAAATGCTTGCCGCAGCTTGCGATCCCCTGCCCTCTCATTCCTTCGTTAAATGCAGCAGCATTGCGCACCACTTGTTCGACCGTTTTCCCATAGCAACGGCCGCGCAGCGAATTGTCGGCGTCATCATCAAATGAAATGTCGAGGACAGGACACAAATTTAAATTGAACCCGAAAAGGCGAAGCAAACGTCCAGTGATGTCGCCGTGGCGCCGGATCAATTCCATGTCGTCTTTGTCACGCAATTGTTGCGCGTTCGGCGGCTCGTTGCGGATCATACGCAATCGCGAAACGCGGCCGCCCTCCTGATCGATGGTGATGATGGGTTCGACTTCGCTCAGATCGCGCAAATCGTCGATCAGCTTTCGGAGTTGCGCGGCGCTTTCGATATTGCGACCGAAAAGAATGAACCCACTCGGTTGCACTTTGCGGAAAAGCCTGACCGTCGCGGGCTCGAGCTCTTTTCCAGGCACACCCGTGATGATCAGTTGACCGAGCGAATCGCTTTTCATAGCTTCGCAACTTAGATGTCGATCGTCACAGCAGGAAACAAAAAACTGAAAAAGATCGGCATTTATGGCGGCTCATTCGATCCGATCCATCACGGTCATTTGATTTTGGCCCGCGAAGCGCGCGAGGTTTTGGATTTGGAAAAAGTAATTTTTGTTCCCGCCGCACTGTCGCCATTGAAGGCACGCGCCGCGGCAGCGACCGGCGATATGCGATTAAAGATGTTGCACGCTGCGATCAAAGGTGAAGAGAGATTTACGGTTAATGATTGCGAGCTGCGGCGCCCGCCGCCATCGTGGACGATCGATACGGTGTTGGAAATTCGGAAGCGCGAAACTGACTCTGAAATTTATCTCCTGATCGGTGAAGATAACGTAGCGACGCTGGACCGTTGGCGGCGGTTCGACGAGTTAAAGGAAATGGTGCGCTTTGTGGTGCTCGACCGCACGGGCTCACAAATGCAGCGCAATTACCAGATCGTGCATCGGAAGATCGACATCTCAGCCACGGAGATCAGGCAGAGAGTTGCGCACGGACAATCGATCCGTTATCTCGTACCGCCAGCAGTGGAGCAACTTATTCAGCGCGAAAAACTTTACCGGGAGCAATCGAAATAACACCGGAAAACTTAGCAAAAACCTGCGCGGAACTCGCCTCGAACAAGAAGGCCGAGGACATCGTTGTGCTGGATTTGCGCGACATCTCGACGTTTACGGATTTTTTTGTGATCTGTTCCGGCACGTCAGAACCTCAACTGAAAGCGATTGCAAACGAGATCGAAACGCGGTTGCGCCAGGATCATTCACTTCGACCCGTAGCCATCGACGGATTTCCGGCCAGCCAATGGATGGTCCTCGACTACCTGCAAGTGGTTGTGCACATCTTTCATCAGGACAAGCGTGCCTTCTACAGCCTGGAAGATTTATGGGGCGATGCGCCTCAAATAGAATGGGAAACAGCAGCGGCCAACGGCTGAGTCAATGTTTGTAGAGGTGCTTGTGTCAAGCACCTGTTGGCCATCCAGATTCGGCGCTCGCCGCGGCGAGCGCCGCTACATCACTCAATTATTTCGGCGACGGCTTAGGGGGCGAGGTCGTTTTCGGTGCCGCCTGTGCGGCAGGTTTTGAACCTTGCGGAGCCGGTGTCGCCGGCGGTTTAACGTCGAGCAGTTCTACATCAAAAATCAGAGTCGCGTTCGCAGCAATGTCTGGACCGACGGAGCGCTCGCCATATGCCAGGTTCGACGGGACGAAGAACTGATATTTCGATCCCTGCTTCATCAGTTGAAGCCCTTCCGTCCATCCCTTGATAACGCCATTAAGCGGAAAGGTAGCCGGTTGGCCGCGCTTGTATGAACTGTCGAACTCCGTGCCGTCAATCAGCGTGCCGCGATAATTTACTGTTACCATGTCAGTCGCCTTGGGCTGCGCTCCTGTTCCCTCTTTCTCCATTTTATATTGCAACCCGCTGGCAGTGGTTTTTACCCCGGGTTTATTTTTGTTTTCCTCGAGGAATTTTGCGCCTTCCGCCTTATTTTTTTCTCCCGATTCCTTCTGTTTCTGTTCCATATCTTTTTCGAATTGCTGCATGACGTCCTTGACTTGGTCCTGTGTGAGCTGCGGTTTACCCCCGATGGCGTCCTTTATGCCGGCGGCGAGTATATCGGGATTGATATCTACTTTCTGCCGGCTCAGGTTCGCTCCGATATTCATACCGATGCTATAGCTGACCTTGTCTTTCTGGTCTTTTAGTTGCGGTGATTTCTCTTGCCCGAACAAAGGCAATGCCAGTAAGGATGCGGTGATAATAAGAATAAAACGTTTCATAAGATGTTTTTTTCCGCGCCGCGTTAATTAAATATTCGCCACGGAAACCCGCACGCTAATGGATAAATCCCGCCCGTCAAGAAAACACCGTTTCTGCATCCCAAGGGGCTTGTTGGCGATTGCCGCCACAATTGTGCTCTGGCCGCACATATCGTCTGCCATCACGTTTTCGCATGGTGACATTATGAGGATTGGAAAAAGAGTCTGGCAGAACGAATGCAACGGAACTGTTTCCGGGCTGACTGCTTGGAATCAAGGCGAAGACTTCGCGTCGCTGGGCATCGGCCATTTCATCTGGTATCCTAAGGGGAAACGCGGCCCTTTCGAAGAAAGTTTCCCCAAACTGATAAGGTTCATTTCAACCCGCGGCGCTAAATTGCCAACATTACTCTTGACGACCAGCGAACAGCCATGTCCATGGAACTCGCGTGCCGAGTTTCTTCGAGCACAACATGCACCGGAGATGAATCAGTTGCGCCAGTTTCTTGTCGATACAATCGGTCTTCAGGCTGAATTTCTTATTGCGCGGTTAGAAGGTGCGCTGCCTAAAATGCTGGATGAAGCAGCGCCTGCCGAGCGAGCAAACGTACAGCAACAGTTCGAGTGCATGGGGAGAACGCCAAGGGGATGTTTTGCCCTGGTCGATTACGTAAACTTCAAAGGAGAAGGCGTCCTGCACACAGAACGTTATCAAGGCCAGGGATGGGGCTTGCTTCAAGTTTTGGAAAGCATGAACGGCGCTTCAGACACCGGTGCGGTTGATGAATTCGTGCGCTCAGCCAAGGCGACCTTGACTCGACGCGTGCACAATGCGCCGCCCGAACGTCACGAATCGCGATGGTTATCGGGTTGGCTTCGGCGCGTGAACAGTTACAGTGGCGGCTAATTTATGCGATCAGAACTTCGCATACTGTTTTGCGCCATTTTACTGGTTGTTCTTACCGCTTCGGTGAACGGTCAGTTTCATTTGTTCGGCCCAAGATCACCCAGACCAACGCCACCGCCAATGCGCAGAGCGTCCGAGCTCATTAGCAGGCAACCACCGTTGAAAACGAATCAATCTCTGCTTAAACAGGCGACGCCGGACAATACACACATCGTGGTCTCGATTCTAAAGCAGCGCGCTTACCTCATGATCGACGACAAAGTCGTGGCCGATGGTCCAATCTCATCCGGCAGACGCGGACACGAGTCGCCAACAGGCCACCTGCACGTGCTTGAGAAAGACCCGGATCACCGTTCAAATCTGTACGGCGATTTTGTGGACTCTTCGGGCCGCGTCGTACGCGCTGGAGTCAGCGCCCGGATCGATTCAGCCCCGAGCGGCACGCACTTTACCGGCGCGCCGATGAGATGGTTCCTCCGTTTGACCGAAGAAGGCGTGGGCATGCACGTGGGAATTTTGCCCGGTTACGCAGCTTCACATGGCTGTATTCGACAATCCGCCGACGGCGCAAAATTATTTTACGACAATGTGAAGGTCGGCACGCCGGTAGATGTGGGCGATTACTAAAACAAGGAACAACGGCTTGGGCAGCCGTCGATCCCAAACATCACAGCCGGGAAGCGTTACTCCTTGATTAACTTCCGCCGCAACATCTCAAACGCCGCTTGCGCCGCCAACTGTTTGAATGTCTCGCGATCAGTGGGGAAAAAGAATTTTTTCACGATCGTTTTCGGTTCTGCTGAAGCCAACCCAACATAAACTGTTCCGACTGGTTTTTCCGGCGACCCACCCGTCGGCCCGGCAATTCCGGTTGTGGCGAGAGCATGATCGGATTCGGCACGACTGCGAGCACGTTCGGCGAGCGCACGCGCGACTGGGTCGCTCACGGCGCCGTGCGCTTCAATGAGCTTTGGATCGACATCCAGCATGTCAGTCTTCGCGCGATTGGCGTAACAAACATAGCCCGCTAGAAAAATCTTCGATGCCCCCGGCACATTCGTGATGCGGTTCGCAATCAATCCGCCGGTGCACGATTCGGCGGTCGCCAGTGTTTGATTGCTCTTTGTGAGCAGTTTGACGATCACTTCTTCGAGCGTTCCGTCTGCTATAGAAAAAATCGCGACGCCCAGTGTCGATCCGATGATGGCGTCCGCCTGTTCGATCGCCTCAGCTCTTCCGATAATCCGGACTTCGACTTCACCCGGTCTCGCACAATAGCCAAGCTCAATTCCCGGAATCGCGAGAACTTTTTCGCCGATTGCTTCTTCAACCACCGACTCGCCCACTCCGGCGATCCTGTAAAGCCGCCGCTCCAGTAATGCCGAGGGCGGTACAAGCGAGCGCAAGATCGGCATAACATATTTCTGAAACATGGGCTGAAGCTCGCGCGGCGGTCCCGGCAGAACAAAAACGTGCGGCGATGGAATGCGCGGATTGACGTTTGCCTTCAAATAGAATCCAGGTGCGCTTCCGTTTTCGTTTGGGAGAATCCGTGCACCAGCTGGGACATCGGACTGACGTGCAATTCCCGCGGCCCATTTGATTCCCCGAATTCGGAGCCTCCGCCTGAGCGAACTCAGCAATTCTGGATCCTGGCGCAGTTCCAATCCGAGCGACTCCGCAACCATCTCTCGTGTGATATCGTCGCTGGTTGGACCCAAACCGCCGGTCACGAAAAGAATTTCACAACCCGGAAATAATTCAGTCAGTGTATGCCGGATTGCCTCAGTATCGGGAACCGTACGGCGCTCCTCGATTCGCAGGCCCAACGGAAAAATCTCGCGCGCAATGAACGCTAGGTGCGCATCCTGAACATCGCCAAGCAAAAGCTCGGTACCGGTATTAATCAGAGCAGCTCGCATCGAAGATCGACGAGCAAACGTCGAACGCTCAACGTCCAACATCCAACATCGAACTCAGATATCTGAATCCCAATGAACGGCAAACGCAAGCCGCCGTAGTTTGATGTTCAGCGTTTGATGTTGGACGTTCGGCATTTCGGCCGAAATCAGGCGGCCTTGTCCTGTTTCTTGCGAATTAGCGGCAGCCTTTTCCCTTCCACCACCGCGCGATTGATCGTGACTTCGGCGATATCTTCGCGACTCGGCACGTCGTACATGATGTCGAGCATGATGCGTTCGAGCATCGAGCGCAACGCGCGAGCGCCTGTCCCTTTTGTGACCGCCAGCGCCGCCAGCGCGCGCAAGGCATCCTTGGTAACCGACAAACGCACGCCTTCCATCGAGAAAAGCTTCGTGTACTGCTTCACCATCGCGTTCTTTGTCTCGGTAAGAATGGCCACCATTTCTTCCTCTGTCAGCGCATCGAGCGAGCTGACGACCGGAAGTCGCCCGACAAATTCGGGAATCATGCCAAAAGCGAGTAAGTCTTCGGGTTCCACATGACGGACGGCTTCCTTTCGTAATGCTTCCTCCACTTCGAGGGTTGGGCTGCCAAATCCCATCACTTTTTGGCCGATGCGTTTTTGAATGATCTTGTCGAGTCCGATGAATGCGCCGCCGCAAATGAAAAGAATTTTCTCGGTATTGACCTGGATATATTCCTGATGCGGATGTTTGCGGCCGCCTTGGGGCGGAACATTACACATGCTGCCTTCCAAAATTTTCAACAGCGCCTGCTGCACTCCTTCGCCGGAAACATCGCGTGTGATGCTCACGTTATCGGTCTTGCGGCCGATCTTGTCGATCTCGTCAATGTAAACAATACCGATCTCCGCCCGTTTCACGTCGTAATCGGCATTTTGAAGCAGTCGCAGGATGATGTTTTCGACGTCTTCACCGACATAGCCAGCCTCGGTCAGCGTGGTCGCGTCGGCGATGCAAAATGGCACGTCAAGGATTCTGGCCAGCGTTTTCGCGAGCAAAGTCTTCCCGGAGCCCGTTGGCCCGATGAGCAAAATGTTGCTCTTCTCAATCTCAACATCCGCAAACGGATCCGGCTGAAAGGCGGAAGCATCGCCCTGGGACGCGGTTTGCATTACGCGCTTGTAGTGATTGTGAACTGCCACCGATAGCGTCTTTTTGGCGATCTCCTGGCCGATCACGTACTGATCGAGAGCGCGCCGGATTTCTGCCGGTTTCGGAACGCGAATATTCGAGGACTGGCGTCGGGCGTCTTCGTTGAGCTCTTTATCGAGAATGCTCTTGCAAACATTGATGCAGCTATCGCAGATGTAAACGCCAGGCCCGGCGATTAGCTTGCGCACCTCGGCATGACTCTTGCCGCAGAACGAGCACATCGTGAGGTTAGAAGCGCGGGCCATATTGATTTTGGGGGGTAAGAACGCCGTTATCCCGACACCTTGCGCGGTAACGCTGTCTCCGCAACTTCTACTGAACGATCAGCGGACGGTGGCGTCGCGCCATCGAGCAATTTTATTTCCTTTCGCGACTTGATCACTTCGTCCACCAAACCGTATGCCTTCGCCTCTTCGGCGGACATATAATAATCGCGATCTGAATCGACACGGACCTGTTCCTCAGATTTGCCGGTGTGCTGCGCGATGATTCGGATGAGCCGTTTCTTCAGCTTGAACATGTAATCAACCTGGCGTTCTACGTCACTCGCCGCGCCTTGCGCGCCGCCGGAAACCTGATGGATCATGATATCGGAATTTGGCAGCGCGAAGCGTTTGCCTTTCGTACCCGCGCAGAGCAAGACCGCTCCCATGCTTGCCGCCATGCCGAGACAGTACGTTGTCACATCGCAGGTGAGAAATTGCATCGTGTCGTAAACGGCCAGCCCGGCTGTGACCACGCCGCCAGGACAATTGATGTAAACGTTGATGTCCTTCTTGGAATCCTC
>QHMS01000104.1 GCA_003217895.1 Verrucomicrobiota bacterium | reverse complement strand
TACACGGAAATTTCTTCGATACAGTTCGGGTCGAAGTCGAATCGAGTGAAGTCATTTTGAAACATGCGGCAAAAGCCGGGTGCAACCTGCGCGCGCTTGGCCCGCACACAGTCGGCATTTCATTCGACGAAACAACAACGACGCGGGACATCGAGCTGCTGATGTCGGTCTTTCGCGGCACGACGGTCCGTGACCTTGCCGACGACGATCTTGGCGAGACGCCGCTGCGCATTCCGCAATCCGCAAGCCGCAATTCCGAATTTCTTACTCATCCGATCTTCAACAGCCACGACACCGAGACAGAAATGTTGCGTTATCTCAAAAAGCTCGAATCGCGCGATCTGTCGCTGACAACGTCGATGATTCCGCTCGGTTCCTGCACGATGAAACTCAATGCGACCGCGGAGATGTTTCCGATCTCGTGGCCTGAGATTTCCAAACTGCATCCGTTCGCGCCCAGCGATCAAACAAGCGGCTACAGAGAGATTTGCGAGCAGCTCGAAGAGTGGCTTGCTGAAATCACTGGGTTCGCCGCGATTTCATTGCAACCCAATGCCGGATCGCAGGGCGAATTCACAGGGCTGCTTGCCATTCGCGAGTATCACGCCTCGCAAGGCGAAGCGCATCGCAACGTCTGTCTCATCCCCACGTCGGCACACGGGACCAACCCGGCCAGCGCGGTTATGGCCGGATTCAAGGTTGTCTCGGTCGCCTGTTTGAAAGATGGCGATATCGACCTCGCGGATCTTCGCGCAAAAGCGGACGAACACGCGCGCGATCTCGCCGCGCTGATGGTGACTTATCCCTCGACGCACGGCGTGTTCGAACCGACTATTCGCGAAATCTGTGACATCGTACACGCGCACGGTGGTCAGGTTTTCATGGATGGCGCGAACATGAACGCGCAATGCGGTCTGTGTCGTCCGGGCGATTATGGCGCAGACGTTTGCCATCTGAATTTGCACAAGACGTTCTGCATCCCGCACGGCGGCGGCGGCCCAGGCGTGGGGCCGATCGGCGTGGTCAAACATCTCGCGCCGTATCTTCCGCGTGAATTCGTTCTCGATTCTGAGACCGGTCGGATCCTCTTTGGCGAAGGTGAACGCGGGGAGCGTCCACCCAGTGGCGGATTTAGTTCTGATTATCGCCATGGCGGCGGCAAAGGCGGCAATGTCGCCGCAGCGCCCTGGGGCAGTGCCAGCATTTTGACCATCACCTGGATGTACATCCGCATGATGGGCGCCGAAGGATTGAAACGGGCGAGCGAAGTCGCAATTCTAAACGCAAATTACATGGCGAAGCGGCTCGATCCGTATTTCCCAGTTCTTTTCAGGGGCAAACACGGCCTCGTCGCCCACGAATGCATTATCGATCTCCGCCAGTGGAAAAGCGCGAGCATCGAAGTTGAAGACGTGGCCAAGCGTTTGATGGATTACGGATTTCACGCGCCGACGGTTTCCTGGCCAGTCGCTGGGACAATGATGATCGAGCCGACCGAGAGCGAACCGAAACACGAGCTTGATCGTTTTTGCGACGCGATGATCTCCATCCACGCGGAAATCGAAGCGGTCGCCAGCGGAAAACAAGATCGACAAAATAACCTGCTCAAGAACGCTCCGCACACTGGGTGTCAAATTGCATCCGACAAATGGGACCACCCCTACTCGCGCGAACAGGCGGCGTTCCCCGCGCCTTGGACACGCGAACACAAATTCTGGCCCGCCGTCGCCCGGATCGATAATGTCTATGGCGACCGGAACCTCTTCTGCTCCTGCCCACCCGTCGATGAATTCGAGAATGGGTAGCGCACGCGTTCGCCAGCACGCGAGAGGCGCGCGCTAGCCTTCCGGTGCGAGTTCGGGAGCGGCGACCACGCGCGTCGGGACGAGGCGCAGCGCGCTGCGAGAATATTTTCCACGCACAACATCGCCGTCATCATGGCGTGGTCCTGGTTATTGTATTTGTGCATGCCGTTGCGCCCCACGAGCTGAAGGTTCGGATAGCGTGTCTCGAGCTCTTCACGAATCGTGGCGACATGCCGGGCGTAATCGCCGTCGTAAACCGGATAGGCTTTTTTCTGGCGAACGATGCAGCCATCGATGAAATCGCCTTCTTTAGCGAGGCCGATCTGAACGAGCTCGCGTCGGGCGAGGTCGATCAACGCGCCGTCGCTTGAGTCCCAAAGACCGTCGCCTTCGAAACAGAAATATTCGAGACCGTAGCAGACCTTGTCGTGTTCCGGCACCATCTCGGGCGACCAGGAACGGAAGTTCTGCACGCGACCGACCTTCACGCTGGGATCGTGAATGTAGATCCAGTTGTCATCGAACATCTGCCGATCTTTCAAGATCAACACCACGGTGAGAAAATCGCGATACTTCAAGCTTTCAGCGGCGCGTTTTGTTCGCTCACTCACCGCGGGCGATAAACCGCAAACCAGTTCTCGCATGGGTGCGGATGAAATGATGTGTTCGGCTTCGATCGCGCGCAGATCGCCCTGTGCATTCTTGTATTCGACCGTCCACGCGCCGGAGACCTCGTCATACGAGCAACGCGTCACTCTGCAGCCCATCTCGAGCTTGCCGCCCAGCGCTTTCATTTTTTCCGCGCACACTTCCCACATCATGCCCGGGCCTCGCCGCGGATAACGGAAGGAATGGATGAGCGTCTTGATGACTTTGCTGCGGTCGCCGTTGTATCGCTGAGGAATGAGCGCGTTCTTGATCGCGCTACCGAGCGAAAGTCCTCTGATCCTTTGAGCGGCCCAGTCGGCAGAGATTTCCTTGCAGCTCATCCCCCAAACTTTTTCGGTGTAACTTTTAAAGAAGGTATTGAATAGGCGTTTGCCGAACTGATTGCTCACCCACTCTTCAAAATTGCGCGGATTTCGCACCGGGAACAGCCGCGCTTTTAACCAGGAAAACACGCACAGAGTTGATTTGAGCACGCCCAGCTTCACCAATGCTTCAAACGGCTTCAGTGGATAGGAGAAAAATCTTCCGCCGTAAAAAATGCGCGAGGAACGTGGCCGCACTAGCATGTCGTTCGGCAAAATCTCTGTCCAAAGGTCTTCTACCGCTTTGGATTTTGAAAAAAAACGGTGCCCACCGATGTCGAAATGGAAACCGTTGTAAGTAACGGTTCGCGAAATACCGCCGACGTAATCGGGATCGGCTTCGAGAACGACGACGTCCACATCTTCCTTTGAAAGAAGATAGCCCGCTGTCAAACCAGCTGGACCGGCTCCGATAATGGCGACTCTTGTTTTCATCTTCCGCTAAGCAACCCAATTACCCCGAGTGAAATTCCAGACGTACCAGCCCTGTACGCATAACCCAGCAGCGGTGAACAACGCCACTGCTCCGATGCCGAATGCCCTAACGACCATCGGTGGCGTTCGAAATTGACGCAGAAAATTCAAAAACGCCAGCACGATCAAAGCGTGCACGGCAAATTCATAGCGGAGCATGCTTTCCATATTGACGCAGGCCACTCCGCTGACTGAGAGATAATAGATCGCAGCTGCACAGAAATAAATGCCCGCACGGACCGGGAGGCCGGCCCGCCGTCGAATCGATGGAAGCAGTTCACAAAGTGCGATGCCGACCAGAACTACGGCGCCCAGCGTCATAGACAGTTGGCTCGCTTCGGTCGGATTATCCAATCCCGGAACAAGCCAGCGATAATTCGAGGGCTTAAACACCGCTAAATAATCGGGAATGATCCCCCAACCAGCCGCCTGTGTGAGCATGTAAATGTCCCAGTGACCCCAGCACAGTTGAGAGTAAACAAAAAATCCCATGGCGCCGCACCCGGCCACAAGTGTCATGCCGATCGCCGACCGATGTTCGCGAAGCCACCTCCGCGGCTCAATTAAACCGCGCCATCCAGTTTGAAAAAGAGAGCACACCACAGGAAAAGCCGCACATACGATTCCGACGATCCGCGTCGCGGACATGAGGATGCCGTGCGCCGCGGCCAAGATTTTCGCAGACGATGCTTCCGCCGTGCTCCAGTAGATAAAGCCAAGCAGCGCCATCAAAAACAGCGACTCGGAATAGCCAGCGACCAGAAAGAATGCTGCCGGATGGGCAAGGATCAACAATGCACCGCAAATCTGGAGCGCAGGCGAAACGTCCCAGCGCTTGCAAAACAGAAAGAAATAGCTCCAAAAACCCCAGGCAGCGAGCTGAGCGCTGATCAGCAATGCCGTGTCGGTGTCGATGTGGAACCCGTAGCGAAATAATGCAGCAATGGCAGGATAAGCAGGAAAAAATGCGACGTTCGACACTTCCATCACCTTGTGATCGATCGGCGGAACGATGGTTTGATAGCCGCGATCGACGATGTTCATGAACCAATAGCTGTCGTGCTGAATCAGTGTCGAGTAGCGATCTGAAAGCGTCCCTTCTGGCGCCAGCAGACCGACTGCCATCGCAAGTTGCACGACCGTCAGAAGTAATCCCGCGGCCAAAGACCAGAGGAGCAGCCGCGAGCGAGTCATGACGTCATAGCCAGGAAAGGCCGAGGAGACTAGAAAGCGCTCGAGATTGCAAGAACTGAAACTTTCGGCAGAGGCAATCTCGGATCGCATTGTTTAGGACTTGGTGCAGCTGATTGGTAGCAGGGTTTGACGGCGGTTGCGCTTCGTTTATTCGCGAGAAGTTGTTGCTGCTCCGCTTCGCGCTGCGCGCGCAGGTGAATCTCGCGATCTACCGTTCGACCAAGCGGGTAAAACCGTTACGATCCAGAGATGACGAGCACGATCTCCCCTTTTGGCCGATGGGCTTGGTAATATGCAAGAAGCTCGCTGGCAATGCCCCGGCGGAATTCCTCGAATTTTTTTGTCAGCTCTCGCGCGATGCAAAGGTGCCGATCCGGCATCACATCAATGCAGGCAGCGAGTGTTTTGGTTAATCGATACGGCGACTCGAAAAAGATTATGGTCTCATCGCAATCGGCAGCTGAGCGCAACTCGCGCTCCCGCTGTCCACTTTTGACCGGAAGAAACCCGCGGAAAGAAAATCTTTCGGTCGAAAATCCGGAACCGAGAAGAGCAGTCAGGATCGATGACGGCCCGGGAATGATCGTAAACGGGAGTTCGCGTTGAATGCATTCGCGAATGAGGCGCAACCCCGGATCGGACAGCCCCGGCGTTCCGGCGTCCGTAATTAGCGCAACGTTCTCACCGTGCGCAAGGTGTTCAACAAGTTCCGGTGCGCGCCTGGCTTCGTTATGCTCGTGATAACTGATGAAGGGCTTTTTGATTCCGAAATGCTTGAGCAAAATCCCGGAGTGCCGCGTATCTTCGGCGGCGATCAGATCGGCCGATTTCAGTACGTCCAGCGCGCGCAAGGCGATGTCACCCAAATTGCCAATCGGTGTAGCGACGACGTAAAGCATTCCGTATGATCGATTCAAAATCGCTCTTTCGCTATCGGACGCGGGCAGCCCTCAATTTCTGACAAAGCCGATTCGTTATCGCAACACGAATCCCTAACGGAGGCGCAACATGAGAATAGATTTTTATTTATCCGTCCTGACGGTATTGGCTTTGGTCGGTTGTGCGGAGGAGCCAACAACGGTGACGACCACCACAACGACACAGCAGGTTACAACAACGGGTGCAGCCCGAGAAGTTCTGGTGACCCAGCCGCCGCCACCGGTCCGCGTTGAGACACAGACGGTGGCGCCCAGACCAGGATATGTCTGGACGAGCGGCTATTGGCGGTGGACCGGAACCACCTACGTTTGGGTCCCGGGGACTTGGGTAATCCGCCCAAGACCAGCCGCAGTTTGGGTCGAAGGCCATTGGGTGCGTCGGCCTGGCGGTTGGACATATGTTCCAGGCCACTGGCGATAGCCAACAGCCAGAACGCTAGCAGTAATTCGAAGTCAATTAGGGCGCCTCACCAGCCGAGAATCTTCGCGAACATCAATGGTGCAACGATTGTGGCATCAGACTCGATAACGAAGCGCGGCGTATCGACGCTCAGTTTTCCCCAGGTGATCTTCTCATTGGGCACCGCGCCAGAATATGATCCGAAGCTCGTCGTGGAATCGCTGATCTGGCAAAAATAACCCCATTCCGGCACGGGCGTGCTAACCACGTCCTGATTTAGCATAGGGACGACGCAAATGGGGAAATCGCCTGCGATCCCGCCGCCGATCTGGAAAAAACCAATGGACGCATTCTCCGATTCACGGCGATACCAGCCAGCCAGTTCAATCATGTATTCGATGCCGGAGCGAACCGTTTGCACATTACCGATTGCGCCGGTGACGCAGCGCGCGGCGAAAATATTTCCCAGAGTTGAATCCTCCCAGCCCGGCACAAAAAGCGGAAGATTGTTCTGCGCAGCCCCCATCATCCAACTGTCGGCGGGATCGATCTCATAAAATCGTTTGAGCCGACACTCACGCAAAATTTTGTAAAGAAATTCATGAGGGAATTTTCGCTCATTGTTCTTCGACGCGGCAGCCCACTCATCGAGCACCACGCCCTCAATTCGGCGCATCGCTTCCTCCTCGGGAATGCACGTATCGGTGACTCGATTGAGGTGACGGCGAAGCAGCTCCTCCTCCTGCTGCGGGCTCAGCTCCCGGTAATTGGGAATCCGTTCGTATTTGCTTCGCGCGACCAGATTGAACAGGTCCTCCTCCATGTTCGCGCCGGTGCAGGTGACCGCGTGGACTTTGCCACGCCGAATCATTTCCGCCAGAGAAACGCCCAATTCTGCGGTGCTCATGGCGCCCGCGAGCGTAATCATCATTTTTCCGCCGCGATCCAGATGCGCGATATACGCCTCGGCAGCGTCTTTCAACACTGCGGCATTGAAATGCCGGAAGTGGCGATCAATGAACTGGCTGATGCTGCCCATTTTCACTTCACCAACTTTTTGCGACCAGTGCTAGGTGATTTGATGCAAAACTTCTAGTGCGGCAGTCAAGCCTTAATCGCGTTTTTGCCAAAATTTCTCACGGTATCGCAGCGAGGATCTGCGCCGCCAAGATGTCCGGCATCACACCAAGCAGAAGAACTGCCGCGGCGATCAAGGAGATCGCGGACTTTTGGAGAACGTGATCAGTGATCGGCAATCGGTGATCGATCTCAGGCTCAGCGCGTTTGTCGACGAAGATGAACTTGATGACCATCAAGTAATAGTAAAGGGAGATGAAACTGCCAAGGAGGGCGAGTGCGACCAGCCAGAGCAAACCATGGCCTGGACTGGCGCGTAACGCGGAGCTGAACAGGTAGAACTTTCCAAAAAATCCCGCGAGCGGCGGGATACCCGCCAGAGAGAGCATGAAGATCGCCATGGATCCGGCCATGAGCGGCGAACGTGAATACAATCCGGAAAAGTTCGACAAATCGTCGCCGCCGGTGTCGCGTCGAACAAAGCCAACCACACCGAATGCGCCGACGAGCGTGATGGCGTAGGTGGTGGTGTAAAACAACGCCGCTGAAAAACCGTCGCGCCCGCCTGCCACGAGTCCGATCAATGTGTAACCACCGTGTGCGACCGCAGAGTATGCGAGCAGCCTGCGCACGTTCGATTGCGCCAGCGCAACCAGATTGCCGAGCAGGATCGAAAAGGCTGCCAACACCGCGAGCACGGGCGACCAGCCGGCCACCATGCCGTGCCATGCGGCGCTTCCGTGCACAGGCGCAAATCCGACCAGCACGATTTTTCCCAGCACCACGAACGACGCCACCTTTGATCCCGAAGCAATGAACGCGGCGCTCGGAACAGGCGCGCCCTGATACGCATCCGGCGCCCATAAATGAAACGGCGCGGCGGCAATCTTGAACGAAAAGCCGACGAGCGTCATGACAACGCCAACTGCAAGCAACGGCTGCACCGATGCGGTCGCCAATTTGGCTGAGATCGCAGCGAGACCGGTAGTTCCCGACATGCCATAAATCAGGCTAATTCCAAAAAGCGTGAACGCGCTTGATGTGCTGCCGAACAGGAAATATTTCAGCCCCGCTTCGGCCGAGCGGACATCGTTCTTGTCGAATGCCGCCATCACGTAAAGTGACAGACCGAGCAGCTCCAGCCCGATGAAAATCATCAGAAGCTCTTCGCTGCCAACAAGCAGCATGAGGCCGACCGTTGCCAGCAGAACAATCGCCAGGTATTCGCCCGGATGAAGCAGAGATTTTTCCGATGTCGTCAAGAGGAGTGTAAAAAACACGAGCGCGATGCAGATGATTTTGAACAGCGACGTCAGCGGCGTGATCACCAGCATTCCGCCAAAGAGCGTCGCGTTTCGGGGCAACATCAGCACAGCACCGATTGCGATTACGAGGCCGAGCGCGGCGACAAACGAGCAGAGCGCGGCACTTCGAGTGCTGGAGCTGCTACCGGCATTTCGAGTCGGTCCCGCCGTTGACACCGTTGCGCTCGCGGCCTCGCGTCCAGTCGTTAGCCCAATTGTGAGGACCGCCAGTGCCGTGATAACGACGATTGCTTCCGGCGATGCAAGTTTGAGAAGCTCGAGGTAAGACATCGTGACTACGTTAACCTCCGGATTTTAGAAACCTCATCGTCTCGACGGCCGGCATGATCCGATCGAGCAACAGTTTCGGATAAACTCCGACCGCCAGCGTTGCGAACATCAACAGACACGCACCGATCTTTTCAGCGACTGTAATGCTCTGCTCCTCGTTCCAATCCGGCCCGAGCGCCGCCCGGCCTTCCTGAATGCGGCCGAGGCCTGAACCTGCCTCGCCGAAGAACGATTGCTTTAACGCGCGCAGGGTGAACGCCGCGACGAGCACCATGCCAGCGCCCGTGATCCCAACCGCCAGCGGATAAGTTTTCCACGCGCCGATGAGAATTGTGATCTCGGCCGCAAATCCGCTGAAACCAGGAATGCCAATCGACGCGGCGGAAGCGATGACGAACGTAAAGGCGGCAAACGGCAGCGCGTGGCTAAGATTCATTCCGGCGAGCGCGTCGAGATCGCGCGTGCGTGTGCGGCGATAGATCATGCGGCCGGCAACAGCAAAGAGCAGGGCCGCGATCACGCCATGCGAAAACATTTGCAGGACCGCGCCGGAAACGCCGAGAAGATTCGCGGTGGACAAGCCAAGCAGCACGAAACCCATGTGGCTCACGCTGGAATACCCGATTACAAATTTCAGATCACTTTGGCGAAGCGCCACCGCTGCGGCATAAACAATTCCGATAACCGCGAGGACGGCGATCCATTTGCTCCACAGTTGAAACCCCTGCGGGAAAAGATTCATCGCCACGCGGAGACCTGCGTAAGAACCGAGTTTCATAACGATCCCAGCGAGCAACATCGAACCCGCAGTCGGCGCGGCAGCGTGACCAGTCGGCGCCCATGTGTGCAATGGCCAAATGCCGGCGAGCACTGCAAATCCAAGAAACAACACGGGAAACGCCCACAATTGCAGTTGCCGTGGAAATTGGAATTGCGCCAGTTGATTTAAATCTAGCGAGCCGGCCGTCATGTAAGCGACGAGAATCCCGATGAACACAAACATGCCGCCGAAGAAAGAATACAACGTCAGCTTCATCGCGCCGTATTCCTTGTTCTTGGATCCGAAGATTGCGATGAGGAAATATTTCGGCACGATCACCAGTTCGTAGAAAACGAAAAACAAAAACAGATTGGCGCTGAGGAAAACGCCGTAGCAACCGGCCACTACCAGCAAAAGCCAGAAGAAAAATTCGTTTTGCCGATGTTCCACGTCCCATGAAAACAGCACCGTGCTCACCGCTGAGATCCCAGTGACGAGAACCATTGTTAAGCTGACGCCGTCCAGCGCCAGATGATAGTCGATCCGAAGGGCGGAGATCCAAGGCACGCGCACGATCGTTGTGAAATGCGCAAGATCGGGAATGGGGGTGCAAAAGAACGCCGCGAGTCCCAGAGCCAAGCCTGCGATGGTAGTAAGCAGCGCGATCCAACGCGCGAAAACCTGGGGCAAAAATAAGAGCAGAAGCGCTCCGGCGAACGTGATGTAAATCGTCCAGGCGATCATGCAGGGAAATAGATCATCAGGGAATCTCAACCGAACAGCCGCGTCATATGAACGACTGTCATGTTAAAGATGTTGAACATGAATTGCGGCGCGATGCCGATCGCGAACATGAGCAGCGTTACAGGTACGAGGACAAGTTTTTCGCGCCGTAGAAGATCGGGAAACGCGCTGCAACCTTCTGCGAGCGGTCCACTGAACAACGATTGCATGGTGCGCACAAAGACGATCGCTGTAACCAGAAGTCCAATCACGGCGATGGACGTGAATAAAGCCGTGATGGCGAATGCGCCTTTGAAAATCAGAAATTCGCCAATGAATCCGTTCAGTCCCGGCAGGCCGAGCGAGGAAAAGATGGCGACGCTCATCCAGCCGCAAAGGAGTGGTGTTCGTTGCATTAGCCCACCAAAATCTCTGATGCCACGCACACCGCGACGTTGTTCCAGCAATCCGACGAAATAGAACAGCGCAGCGGCAGTGATCCCGTGGTTAAAAATCTGCATGAACACACCGCTCAATGCCGCATGCGTGTCGATATTTGCAGTTACAGTCGGCGAAGCGGCTACCGCGAAGAGAGCGAGCATGCAGTAGCCAAGGTGGTTTATCGAAAGGTAGGCAACCATCCGTTTCAGATCGCGCTGTGCCCATGCAGCCAGCGGCGCGAAGACGATCGAGCAGACCGCCAACACAAGCAGCCAGGGGCCGATGATTTTAATTTCATTCGGAAAAAGCGGAAGCAACAGACGCACGAAACCGTAAACGCCCATTTTTGAGAGCACACCCGTTAAGATCATCGAGACACCGGTCGGCGCGGTTTGGTAAGCGTCGGGCAACCAGGTGTGAAACGGAAACAGCGGTACCTTTACTGCGAGCCCGATAAAGATTCCGGCGAACGCAAACCACGCGAGCTTCCCGGTCAGGAGGCCGTTTTTTCCAAGACTGGCAAGTGCAGAAAAGTCGAACGTGCCTTTGGCAAAATAAATTCCCAAAAACGAAAGCAACATCGCCACGCTGCCAAGGAATGTGTAAAGGAAAAACTTGGTCGCGGCACGGTCCCGGTTTTCGCCGCCCCAGATCTTGATGAGCAAAAATGCCGGGATCAGACTCATCTCATAGAACAAAAACCAGAGAACGAAATTTTGTGCCGTGAACGTGCCATAGAGCGCAGACTGCATTACGAGCATCGTCGCATCGAACCCGCGGCCGCCTGGAGTAGGTCCGGCGACAAATGCGAATGGAACGATGAGCGATGTGAGCAGGACGAGCAGCAAACTCAATCCATCAACGCCAACCAGATACTCAGCGTTGATCGCCGGAATCCACGCATGACGCTCGACGAACTGCATACCCGTCCCAGTGGCATCGAACTCTCGCCACAATCCCATCGCGCACGCCGCGGAGATGGCGTTAAATATCAGAGCGATGACGCGGCAATTTCTTTGCGGCCAGACCCAGACCGCAAGCGCGCCAAGCAGCGGAATGAAAATGATGGCTGTGATCATGCCAACCATGCGTAGAGAAGAAGAAGCGCCAGCATGCCGATGGCGATCACGCCAAGGTAAACTTGAATTTGCCCCGAGTGAGCGGCGGACATCAGGCGGCCGAGCCCGCGAGCGGCAACTGTGGTTTCATCCGCTCCGGCATTGATGCCCCGCTCATCGACGCCGGTAGTGAATGTGGCAAACAATTGCCCGATTGCACCAAAGCCACGCACAAGCCCATCCCAGAAATAGCGATCCAGCCAGTCGGACAGACGCGCAGCCATCCAACTGAACGCGATGACTGTGTGAGCATAAAGTTCGTCGACCCACATTTTATTTGCGAGAAAGCGAAACAATGCGGGCTGCGCGTATTCGAGCGGATCGATCTCACTCGGGCGATCTCCATCTTGCATGCCCGCCTTGCGATACATCCAAAAACCGACGCCGATACCCGCACTGACGAGCACGAGCGAAACAAAGAGCATCGGCTGAATCAAACGAGCGATCTCAAAGTGTACAGACTCGCCACTTAGATACGCGTACAGCCATGGCCATGCAGGCGTGAGCACGACGCTCAATAAAATTGCGCCTAGCGCGAGCACGATGAGTGGCATCGTCATCACGCGCGCACTTTCGTGCGCATGCTCCGCAACAGCGCGCGGCTTCCCCAAAAAGACGTAGATGATTTGACGCGTCATGTACAACGCAGTGAGAACGACTCCGGCGAGCATCAAGTAATACGGTGCGCGCGACGGCGGCCAATGGCCTATATCGTGAAGAATTTCCTCTTTCGTCCAGCCGCCGGAGAAAAGGAGCGGGAAGCCGCTGAGCGCCATCATCCCGATGGCGTACGTCACAAACGTGACCGGCATGAATCGCCGGAGGCCGCCCATGTTGCGAATGTCTTGTTCGCCGTGACATCCGTGAATGACCGAGCCGGAGCCGAGGAACAAAAGCGCTTTGAAAAATCCATGCGCCAGCAAGTGCATGATGCCGGCTGCCACGCCGCCCACGCCTAACGAGACCATCATCAAACCAAGTTGCGACACCGTTGAATAGGCGAGGATGCGTTTGATGTCGGCTTGTGCGATCGCGATCAGCGCAGCCATGAGCGCCGTAGTTACACCGATCCAAACAACGACGGTGAGCGAGGAGGTCACCCCGTTGACCGCACCTAACGAAAAGAGCGGATACACACGGGCGAGCAAAAAAACGCCAGCGGCAACCATTGTTGCCGCATGAATCAACGCGCTCACCGGAGTCGGACCTTCCATCGCGTCCGGTAGCCACACGTGCAGCGGAAATTGCCCGGATTTGCCGACTGCGCCGAAGAAGATTAGCAGCGCGATGAACGTAGCGCTGGCGCCGAGCATGGCCAGGCCAGCGCTTTCAAGGCAACCTTTCCCGCTATCGTAAAAAAGAAGTGTGCCGCTACGATTGTAGAGCCAGAGTATCCCGAGAAAAAATCCCATGTCGCCGATGCGCGTGGTGATGAACGCCTTCTTTGCGGCAGCAGCCGCGCTGGGCCGCTCGATCCAAAAGCCGATGAGCAGATACGACGCGAGTCCGACGAGTTCCCAAAAAATGAAAAGCAGAAGCAAACTGTTCGCGATAACCACGCCGAGCATCGCGCCGGAGAAGAATGATAAATAAGCGAAAAAGCGCACAAAATTCTTGTCCTCGGCCATATAGCCAATGCTGAAGACAAAAATGCAAAGCCCGACCAACGAGATCATCAGCGCCATCGCGGCGGCAAGCGGGTCGAGAACAAATCCGATCCGGAGCGCGTTATCGCCGAAAGCGAACCAGGTGAAATTTTGAACCGCGCGGAAGCCGTTTGTTTGTAACGTGGGCAGGAACGCCAGAACCGACAAAGCGAGCGCGGCGACTTGTCCAGTGACTGCGAGTGCTGCGGCGCTTCCGCGCCGCGCGTTCGGCAGACTCAAAATGATCAGCGAAGCCGCGAATGGGACTGCGGGAATGAGGCAGAGATAATGCATGACCCAGCGACTCATTCCTTTGGAGACAGACAACATCCAAGGCCCAAAACCCAACGCCCAACGTCCAACTTAGACGATGTGATGAATTGAGCGTTGGGCGTTGAGCGTTGGACGTTCGGCGTTTGCTTTTTACGTTTCATTTCATCCTTTGAGCTGATCGAATTGATCGACATTAGTGGTGTGATAGTGGCGATAAACGGCGATGACCATCGCCAGACCAATCGCGGCTTCGGCAGCGGAGATCGCGATGGAGAAGATTGCGAACATTACGCCGGTCGGCTGATGCGGTTGCGGAGCGAAACGCCAGAATGCGATGAAATTCAAATTCGCCGCGGCCAACATCAACTCGATGCCGATGAGGATAAAAATCGCGTGCCGCCGGCTCAACGCCGCCAGGAGCCCGATGGAAAACAAGCCCGCGGAAACGATGAGAAAGGCTTGAAGCGTGGTTGTCATCGTAATCCGGGCAGAAAACGTCCAACGCCCAACGTCCAACGCCCAACATCTAATTCAGAGTCTCTTCTGGATTCGGCGTTGAGCGTTGAGCGTTGAGCGTTGAGCGTTTGCTTCACCAATCTCATCGCTTCTCCTCCATCACGAGAATGAGCGCGCCTATGAGAGCGGCGGTCAGAAGAACACCGACGCATTGCAATGGCCACACGTAACCGGTCATTAATGCTTCGCCGATTCTTTTGACGGTGAGCGCCCGAATGTGCGGAGCGAGGATGGAAAGTGATTGCGTCTTGAGAATCGACCACGTCAAACCACCGAACACAGCAAGAGCTATGAGCACTCCGGCCCAGTTAAAGCCGCGATTTTTCCCCACGTCGCGCCGTGTCAGAAGAATCGTGAAAACGATCAACACCGCGACCGCGCCGATGTAAATGAACACCAACGCGAGGCCGACAAACTCTGCGCCAAGCAAAAAGAAAAACGCCGCGAGGCCGACCAAAGCCACTGCGAAGCTCAGCGCAGCATGCATCAGCTTTTGCAACGTCGCGGCCGCCAGCGCCGCGGCGAGTGTGAAAATTGCGATGATAACGAATGCAGCGCTGCTCATTCTGCGAAGCGGTAAACGCGCGGTGCAAATTTTCTTCGCGTGTCGAGCACGATCGATAGAGCGCTGTAAACAATCACAATTACAAACAGCGACCATAGCCATCCGCGCAGGCCACGCCCGGCATAATGCCAGACGGCCGCCGCGATGAAGCACGTGAAAGCCATCGGCAACATGAATTTCCAAGCGATGTTCATCATTTGATCGATGCGTGTGCGCGGCAGCGTCCCGCGGAGCCAAATGTAAACGAAAAGCAGCGCGCTCAGCTTCAGGAAAAACCAGACATAGGAGGGAACAATTTCGAGCAAGCGCACAGGCGCATGCCAGCCGCCAAGGAACAAGGTCACTGCAAGGCCGCTCACGGCGAACATCCCGAGGTATTCGGCCATGAAAAATGTAGCGTATTTGAACCCGGAATATTCAGTCATGTGCCCGGCGACGATTTCCGATTCGCCCTCGGGCACATCGAACGGAGTGCGGTTCGATTCCACGAGACCGGACACGAAAAACAGAATGAACGCTGTAAAGCCCCACGGGGTGAAGACAAACCAGCGTGGCACAATGCCAAAAGTATATTCCGCTTGCGCGGCAACAATCCTGTCCGGCATAAGCGAGCCTACGACCATCACAACCGGGAGCACAGTGATAATGAGCGGCAGCTCGTAGCTGAACATTTGCGCGATCGCGCGCATCGCACCGAGCATGGAAAATTTATTGTTGCTAGCCCAGCCGGCCATAAAGACTGCGAGTTCTGTGGCCGATCCCACGGCAAAGAAAAAGAGAATGCCACCATCAATTGCGAACGGCGTCATGTTCCGGCCATACGGAATCACACCCAATGTGAGGATCGCCACGGCCGCGAGGAGGACTGGCGCGAGAAAATGGACGAGCTTATCCGCTCGCGCAGGCACAATGTCTTCCTTGATCAACATTTTGATTCCGTCGGCGATTGGCTGGAAAAGACCGAACGGCCCGACCCGGTTCGGGCCGTAGCGATTTTGCATCCGGGCAAGAATTTTCCGCTCCAGTACCGAGATGAGCGCGAAAAGCGTGAGGAACACACCTAGTAGCATGAAAATATTGATCAGAATTGACGTCACCTGGATCACCCAGGCGGGCGACCCCGCCAGCCATGAGAGCAGCCATTGCTTGGCGTTGATGAAGACTTGGTCGATCGGCTTGCTCATCCCGGATGAAGAAAACCGTTGATTGTCAGGTTAATCAAGACAGAACACTGTCCCTTTCATTTTGAAGGCGGCTCGCAATAGGCCCGGGCGGCAATACTCATCTTTTGTATAAAGTGGTTTTAGCTTTGCAGGGAGCTTCTGGTGCGGTACCTTGGGCGTCCGCCATGCGAATGCCGCTGTTGTTACTCGCTGCTCTTTTTGTGAGTGCCGGTTTGATCCGCGGAGAAATCAAGACTCCGGAGAACGCGCCCATTGAGATCACTTCCACCGGGGAGACGACATATGAAAACGGGCTGGCAACGGCGCACGATAATGTAGCGATTCACATTGGCAATACAGACATTTACGCCGATTACGCACAATACAATTCTACCACGCACGAGGTAGAGTTGAGAGGCCACGTGCGAATTTATCGGGATACGAGCCTCTATGTCGCCGAACACGGTTTTTACAACACCGAAACAAAAAAGATCCGGACGATCAATGGCCGGACTGAGTCGCAACCTTATTTTCTCACCGGCCGAGATGTGAGTTCAATCTCCGACAACGGTTATTTTATACGAAACGGTACGTTTACGACGAACGATACTGCTAAGCCCGATTTTCATCTTCACGCGCGAAAGATCCGCATTTACGAGAAGGACCGCGTGATCCTGCAGTACGTGACGGCATATGTCGGGAATGTGCCGGTTTTTTGGTGGCCTTATCTATATGAATCCCTCAGTGACACATTCAGTTTTACGGTTTCGCCGGCGTATTTGAGCTCATGGGGACCATCGCTTCTGACTCAGGTGATGTTTCCGATTACCGATTATGTCAAGGCACGCGTCCGACTCGATTACTTTGGCCGTCGCGGGGCCGCCATTGGCTTCGATCCCGTTATTGATTATGGAAAGGACGAGACCAGCCAGGCGAGGATAAAAACCTTTTACATCGATGATCAAAACCCGGACATAAACCAGACGTCCGAGGTCCGACAGAATGTTCCTGCCAGTAGATACCGGCTTAGCTTGGAAGACCGGACGAACTTTACTAGTGACATATACGGCATCGCTAACCTCACCAAGCTTAGCGATCCGTATGTGATGGAGGACTTTTATCAGGGAGAGTTTCGCATCGATCCAGTTCCGGACAACGTGATCGCCGTGACTAAGACGAGTCCTTTTTACACCCTGACTGCCATCGAGCGATTTCAGGCAAACGATTTTTTTACGACAACAGAACGTTCGCCGGAGGTCGTGCTGGACATTAAACGGCACGCGCTTTTCGGCGGGCCCATTTTTTACGAGGGCGAGACCGGCTTTGCTAATTTGCGGCTGCAATTCCCGCAGGGTTCGGGATTCGAAAATTATGGCACCTATCGTTTCGACACCTTTCATCAACTAACTTTTCCAAACACATATTTTGGATGGCTCTCGATCATGCCACGGGTTGGCTATCGCGGAACCTATTATGGTAAGACATGGGATTTGGGATCGACAACCTTTGTGCCTCCATCAGATCCGCTCATACCCGATTTTATTCTTCCGCCTCCAACGCTAGCTAATCCAGTAAAGTTCGACGGAGACACATTTCGCTCGGTCTTCGACACAGGTGCCGAAGCTTCATTCAAGATCTCACGCACCTGGGAGAATGTGCAAAGCCGCGCGTTGGGGCTGGACGGCATCATGCACGTCATTCAACCGTTCACCGACTTTTCTTACGTGAAAGAGAATGGACCTAACCCAACGTCAATCTTGGGGTTCGACCGGTTTCAGCCTTCGACCCAACTGCGGGCGATTGATTTCCCGCAGTTTACCACCATCGACTCGATCGCTGATTGGACGGTGTGGCGGGTAGGCGTTCGCAACCGGCTGGAAACGCGGCGCGACGATACAACGATGACATGGTTTGAACTCGATACCTTCTTTGATGTGAACTTCGTCAACCCCTACAATCGTACAGACTACTCAAATTTCTTTAACAACATTCGGTTTACGCCTCTCCCGTGGGTCTCGTTTTCAGTCAACTCACAGGTGCCGGCCTTCTCGAAGGGTTTCACCGAAGTGAATACGACCGCGAGCGTGCAACCGCTAGCCAATCTGCAATTAAACTTTGGCCATCGCTATTTGAACGACAATCCTTTCTTTGACAACAGCAGCCTGTTTCTTGTTGGTGGATATTATCGAATCAATGATAACTGGAGTATTGGTGCCCAGGAGCAATATGAAGCCGCGACAAGCACCCTCGAGGAACAACGCTATTCCATTTACCGGGACCTCTCGAGTTGGGTCGCGTCCGTCGGCGGCGTCATACGCGACAATAATGGAGTGAAGGAGTATGGCCTTTTGTTCACCATAACGCTGAAGGCATTCCCGAAGTTTGGATTCGACTTGAACTTCGATCCTACGTCCTCAGGGCAATGAACGACCGTGCGCGAATAATCTCGAAACAGCAGGATGCTCCAGCCCATTTGTGCTGCGGCTGATTCGCCCGCAGCATTCTCCAATCATGGATCTTGCGATCATCGGTTCCGGTTACGTCGGCCTTGTTACCGGCGCCTGTTTCGCAGACGTTGGCCATAACGTCATTTGCATCGATAACGACGCACAAAAGATCAAACAACTGCAAGCCGGCGAGGTGCCGATTTATGAACCCGGGCTTGAAGAAATAATTCATCGAAATGTCTCGGCGCAGCGACTGCGCTTCACCGGCAGCATTCAGGACGGAGTGGACAAGTCACAAATCATCTTCATCGCCGTTCCTACTCCGCAGCAGCCGGATGGCGATGTCGATCTCAGTTTTCTGGAGAAGGTTGCGCGGGAAATCGCAGGCGTATTGACCGATTATCGCGTGATTGTTGACAAGAGCACAGTGCCAGTGAAAACCGGCGAAAAAGTGGCGGAGTCAATCAAACGGTACAACCGCCATGGCGCGAAGTTTGATGTGGTCAGCAATCCCGAATTCTTGCGTGAAGGCTGTGCGGTAGCCGATCTAATGCGTCCAGATCGTATTGTGATCGGAGCGCAAAGCGAACATGCCATCGATCTCATGAAGAAGGTTTATGAGCCATTCATGGCGCCGATACTGGTGACTGATATCAACAGCGCCGAGCTCATCAAACATTGCGCGAACTCATTCCTGGCGCTGAAAATTTCATATATCAACGCAGTCTCGGCGATTTGCGAGGCCAGCGGCGCCGATATCGAAAAGGTCGCCGACGGAATCGGAATGGATCATCGGATTGGCCGGGATTTTTTGAACGCTGGAATTGGATACGGCGGTTCCTGTTTCCCCAAGGATATCGCTGCGTTCATTACGATCAGCGAGCGGCTTGGCACTCCATTCAATCTGCTTAAGGAAGTGCAACGCATAAACAACGCTCAAAAGGAGGGTTTTCTGAAGGCGATTCGGGAAACGCTCTGGGTGTTGCGGGAAAAGCAGATTGCAGTCTGGGGCCTCACATTCAAGCCTGATACAGACGACGTTCGCTCGTCTGTGGCGATAGAACTGGTGACAACCCTTCTGCGCGAAGGCGCGCATGTGGTTGCCTACGATCCAAAAGGAATGCAAAAGGCACGCGCCATAAAAGCGATCGCCGACGCAGAATTTGCTTCATCGGCTCTCGAAGCAGTCACCGATGCCGAAGCGCTCGTCATCGCCACGGAATGGAGTGAATTTGCCAACGTGGATCTCGCGGTGATGAAAGAAAAAATGAGGACACCGATCGTCTTCGACGGGCGAAACCTCCTGGATCCTGAAACGATGAAGCGACTTGGGTTTCATTACTATTCGATCGGACGCGCCAGCGTGAAGCCGCAATAACCGCAGTAAATATGGCGTCCCGTGAGATAAGGTCGCCGCCTTGGCGTCGTAAATCCGGCAAAGCGATTCTATCTTACGGGGCTCGCCAAATCGCGCTGACCGCCCTTCGGCTGTGGCGAAAAGAGAAGCGCTTCGCCGATTCCATCATCTCGGGACTTTCTGCGAAGGCCGCGCTTACGCCTTCCGACCGAGCGTTTGCGCTCGAATTGTTTTACGGCGTCCTGCGCAATTTAACGTTGCTGGATTTCTGGGTCAGTTGCCTGCGTGCTTCGCGTGTTGAGAGCGATCTTCGCGATATTCTGCGGCTTGGTTTATATCAACTCTTGCTTCTCAAAACTGCCCAACACGCAGCAGTCCACGAAACGGTAGAGCTCGCGCCGAAAAGGCAGCGAACCATCATCAATGCGATGCTGCGCGCTGCAACGCGGCAGCGAAGCGACTTGCTCGCACGCGCCTGGGCGCAGCCACTGTTCGTTCGAACGTCGCACCCGCAATTTCTTGTCGAACGCTGGCTGCAGCACTTCGGCCTCGAACACGCGGAGAAGCTGTGTGAATGGAATAATCTTCCTGCACCAGTTTATGCGCGCGTCAACTTGTTGAGAATCGATCGAACAGAATTCCTCCGAACTTATCCCGAATCGCGTCCTCTCCCTGACAACTCGAACTTCATGGAAGTCAATTCGCTACCCTCCGGCGCTTTGGAACGAGGTCATTGTTACATTCAGGACCCCAGCACCGCGATTGCCTGCCAGTTGTTAGATCCAAAACCCGGAGAAAGAATCCTGGATGCATGCGCAGCACCGGGCGGGAAAACGGGTTACGTCGCGCAACTCATGGAAAATGCTGGAACAATCGTAGCGTGCGATCGCGATTCTGAGCGGCTGCAGATCTTGAAGGAGAACATGGCGCGCCTCAGCGTGGGTAATGTGCGCATTTTGCGGCACGATTGGACACATGGTCATGTCCCCTCGG
Organism: Verrucomicrobiota bacterium; assembly: GCA_003217895.1. Classification (GTDB taxonomy): domain Bacteria; phylum Verrucomicrobiota; class Verrucomicrobiia; order Chthoniobacterales; family UBA10450; genus Udaeobacter. Next base: position 6,765 of record QHMS01000104.1, on the reverse strand, counting down.
AAATCGCATCGGTAGCTTTATTCGATCGCATCCTGATTGACGCGCCGTGCAGCAACACCGGAGTGATGCGCAGGCGCGTGGACCTCAGGTGGCGATTACGACGAATCGATTTCGTTCGCATGCAGCAACGGCAGATCGAAATCGTTCGTCGGCTCATCCCGTTACTAAAACTGAATGGCGCCCTTGTTTACAGCACGTGCAGCCTTGAGCCGGAAGAGAATGAAGAGGTCGTTCGTTGCATCCTCGCGGAGACGCCGGTTCTGCGCTTGGAAGCCCAAAGGCATTCGCAGCCCTTTCGCGACGGTTTTGACGGCGCTTACGCGGCGAAACTGATTCGGACCGCTTAAAGTTTGGAATTCCGCCTTTAGGCGGTTTCTTCCTGAGAGCCGCGTAAACGCGGAACTCCGAACGCCAAGACCGCTACAGTTGCATCCGGTCGGGCTGGTGGAATGATAAGCGCCTATGCACGACGCCCGGTTCGATAAACTCGCAAAACTCCTTGTGGAATATTCCATCCGCCTCCAGCGGAATGAAACGGTACTGATTGAAGCATTCGATATTCCTGCCGAAATGACCGTCGCGCTAATCCGCGCCGTGCGGAAAGCGGGCGGCGTACCTTTTGCGCAGACTTATCAAACCCGCGTGAACCGCGCGCTCGCGCTCGAAGCCTCGGATCGACAGCTCAACCTGACGGCAAGCCACGAGCTGACGCGCATGAAAAAAATGAATGCGTACATCGCCATACGCGGCAGCCACAACATCACCGAACTAGCCGATGTGCCCCCGGAGAAGATGAAATTGATCGGCCGCAAAATGCGCCCGGTTCAAGACCAGCGGGTTAAAAAAACAAAGTGGGTCGTCTTACGGTGGCCGACGCCGTCGATGGCGCAGCTTGCCGGGATGAGCACCGAGGCATTTGAAGATTTCTATTTCGACGTCTGCACACTGGACTATCGCAAACTGCTACCCGGCATGAAGGCGCTGAAGCACTCGATGGAAAAAACCGACCGCGTCCAAATCAAAGCTCCCGGCACGGACCTGCGTTTCAGTATCAAGGGAATTCCGGCTGTTATATGCGGTGGCGATCGCAATATTCCCGATGGCGAAGTTTTCAGCTGCCCTGTGAAAGATTCCGTGGAAGGTCACGTCACCTTTAATGCCCCAAGCATTTATCAGGGAATCGCTTTTGATGGCATCCGTCTCGAATTCAAGAACGGAAAGATTATCGAAGCGACGAGCAACGAGACAAAAAAGTTGAATAAGATTCTCGATTCAGATCCGGGTGCGCGTTACATAGGCGAATTTTCGCTCGGCTTTAATCCGCGGGTGTTACAGCCAATGCGCGATATCTTATTCGACGAGAAAATCGCCGGGTCATTTCATTTCACCCCGGGACAAGCCTACGAAGAAGCCGACAACGGAAACCGCAGCCAGGTCCACTGGGACATGGTATGCATTCAGCGTCCCGATTACGGCGGTGGCGAAATCTACTTCGACGGCAAACTGATTCGCAAAAACGGCGACTTTCTCCCGAAACAATTGCGCTCGCTGAATCGGAAGTGACGGCGCGTATGCGCACCCGGTTTGTAGGTCGGCGGCCTGCCTTATCAAGCTCGCTTCTACGGGCGCTGCGGGGGTTAGCCGGGCGCGTCATGCTGGCAGACCCATGACCGCTGCGCTTGACTCCTGCGCCGCGCCCATAAATTTCGATTAATCAGTATCGATCGCCCTGGCGCGCGTGGAACTGTCTCACGCCTGGAGCCGGGCTGTAGCGAATGCCACCGCATACGTCGGATGATTTGCGAAAGTGACAACCACGTCACCTTTAAACGCTGGCACTTCGCATGCCGTGCCTAGTCTAACTAACATGCCAAATGTTAAGGCCGCAGCAATTCGCTTACTCTTTGCCTGGGCTCTCATGAGTTCGGCGCACGCCGCGACCGTTATGGTTACTAACACCAATGACAACGGCCCGGGCTCACTGCGCCAAGCGCTCGCGCTCGCGAACGACGGTGACACAATCGATGCCACTGGTATCAGTGGTGTAATTACACTCACTAGCGGGAAATTGCTGGTGAGCAACAGCGTGACGATAAACGGTCCCGGCGCAGACCTACTGGCTGTTGACGGTAACGCCGCGGGCACAGTGTTTCAGGTTGTGTCGATGGGACCTGTTACAATCTCAGATTTAACTATCAGGAATGCCAACGGTAGATTCGGTGGTGGCATTTTTAACGGCGGCGCCGGGTCAGTGACCATTATCAACAGCGCTCTCAGCGGCAACACCGCAGCTTTCGGCGGCGGCGTCTACAATGGCGGTACTTTGAATATCGTTAACAGCACAATCAGCGGTAATACGGCGGGCGAGGGTGCCGGCGTATACAATCCTGTTACACTGACGATCATCAACAGCACTTTCAGCGACAACACAGCATCACAGGTTGGCGGCGCGGTGTTCAATACCGGGACGCTGGTTATCGCTAATAGCACCATCAGCAATAACTCGTCTATGTTTCTCGCGGGCGGCGTTGTAAACCTTAACAACTTTCAGATCGGAAACACGATTCTGAATGGAGGTCACGCAAGTGCGAATATTTATAACAATGGCAACGGCGTAGTCATGTCGCTTGGCTACAACCTTAGTAGCGACGATGCTTTCGGGATTTTGACCGGCCCCGGCGACCAGATCGAGGCCAATCCGATCCTTGGGCCGTTGCAGATTAACGGCGGGCACACTTTGACGCATGCGTTGTTGCCTGGCAGCCCAGCCATCGATGCCGGCAATCCGAATTTTATGCCGCCGCCTTTCTTCGATCAGCGCGGCTCGCATTTCCCGCGTGTGCGTAACGGTCGCATAGACGTGGGTTCGTTTGAAGTACAAGCTGGGGCAACACCAACAGCAACTCCAGCGACTAGCGCGTCTCCCACACCAACTCCCACTGCGACGGTTACTCCGACGACCACTTTGTTTCCAAGTCCAACGCCGACGGCTACACGGACACCAACAGCTACTGCAACCGCGACGGCTACATTCACTCCAACGCCAACGCCTGCAGCTACGCATACCCCGACACCAACACCTAGCGCCACTGCCACTGCTACGCCTACCTCAACCGCTACGCCGACGGCAACAGCTACGGCTACGGCCGCATCCACGCCTACGCCTACTCCAACGGCTTCTCACACGCCTGCGCCCACCGCGACAGCGACGTTTACTCCCGCGCCTACTCCAACAGCTACGCACAGGCCGAGGCCTACGCCGACAGTCACCACGCGACCAACGTCAACGCTTACCCCAACACCGACCGCTATTCATACTCCGACGCCAACTCCGACGTTAACGCCAGTATCGACTCCGACCGTCACCACCAATCCGGCAACCCTAATCGGGAGTTCTTCGGCCACGCTTAATGGCACGGTTAATCCGCATGGATTGGCCACAACCGTGCATTTTCAATACGGAATAACCACCAGCTACGGGCACACCACCGCGACCCAGACCAAGACTGGGAACATGTCGCAGAATGTCAGTGCGAGCGTGTCCGGTTTAAGTGCAAGCATCACGTATCACTTCCGCATCGTAGCGACCAATAGCCACGGGACGGCCTTCGGTGCGGACCGAACGTTTACCACCCTCAGCGCGACAGGGCCACCTGTGGTGGTAACCAATCCGGCGACGAACGTGGCTAGTTCTGCGGCAACACTCCGCGGCTCAGTTGATCCACACGGACTAACCACAACCGTGCATTTTGAATACGGGCCGAGCACCAGCTACGGGCTGGCTACCAACAGCGTAGGCACGAGCCACGGCGGGGACAGGACATTTACGAAACCTTAGCAGCTAATGATGATCGCCTCGACGGCAAATTGATTCGCAGAGATGGCGAATTCCTCCCGAAGCAACTGCGCTCGCTAAATCGGAGGTAACAACCCTAAAAGCGTGCGCAGAGTGACGCGTCCTGCCTTTTGCCTTGTCCTAGGCACTAGCGCGCGTCAGTGAGGCTTCGTCTCTACATTTTTGACGCTGGAATTGGGGCTGGTAGCGCACCCATTGCCGGCTCGTAACCGGTAATAGTAAATCGTGTTCGCACTTAGGCCGGTCACGGGATAGCTGGTCACATTTCCCACGCTCAAAGCCTGATAACCGATAATCGAGACGACGCCGTTAACGAGCAGTGGCGGGAGCGCAACGCGCAGCAACGCCACGAAGGGCGTCGGCGGCGATCTATTTCGATGGCAAATTGATCCGAAGCGATGGCGAGTTTCTGCCTAAGCAACTGCGTCCGCTGAATCGGCGGCAGCAAGCGTGGCCCCATTTGGAATTGTTCAGCAGTGTCGATAGTAAGCGCTGATCCCTTTGGCCGCCCTTGTGTCACACATACGCACGCGCGCGTGGGAAACGGTCGCGTTGGCGAACAACAGAGATCACATCATTAAGTCGCCGCCGTTGATGTCGAAGGAGGCACCGGTGATGTAGCCAGCAGCCTCGGAGGCGGCGAAGCAAATCAAATCGGCGACTTCGAGCGCGGTGCCGAGGCGCGCCACGGGATAGCTAGCGGCGAGACGTTCGAGCAACTCGTCCGAGGCATGTTCGCGCGTCAGCTCGGTATCGATCATGCCGGGGCAGACGGCGTTCACGGTGATGCCGAACTTGCCGAGCTCCTTCGCGGCCGCGCGCGTGAAGCCGAGCAGTCCGGCCTTCGATGCCGTGTAGTGCGCACCGCCGAGCGTGCTCACCATCCGGCCGGCCGAGGACGAGATATTAATGATGCGGCCGTAGTGCTGGGCGCGCATTGCCGGAAGAACACTTTTCGTCATCAAGAACGGCGCGGTGAGGTTGACCTCGAGAACTCTTCGCCATTCGTCGGCGGTGAGATCGGGCAAGCGTGTCGAGAGCGGAAGCGCGGCGTTGTTGACGAGGATGTCGATCCGGCCGAAGCGTTCGAGCGTGCGGCGCGCGATCTCGTCGGGGACGCCGTCCGCCGCAACATCGCCCGGCACGGCGAAGGCGCGCTCGCCGATTTCCTTCGCCAGCGTCTCGGCGCGTTCGCGGTGGCGCACGTTCACCGCGACCGAGGCGCCGCGTTCGTGCAGGCGCGCTGCGGCAGCCCGTCCGAGGCCGCGCCACGCACCGGTGACGATGGCGACGCGCCCCGCAAAATCAGCGTCTTCCATGCGGAGAATTTTGTACCCGAGTTCCGCGCACGTTCAATGCAAAGAACTGCTCGGAATCGCAGTCGTGTCCGTTTCGCCGAACGAAGCGACGAGTGCCGCGGCGGCCAGGTTTCCGGTGGTGTTGAGCACAGTCGCGAACGTGTCGGGAATGGCGTCGACCGCAATCAGTATGCCGATGCCTTCGGCGGGGAGTCCGATCGCGAGGAAGAGTGGCGTGAGCATGATGAACGCGCCGCGCGGGATTCCGGGCGCCGCAAAAGCGAGGAACACCGCAGCAAAGGCGATCACGGCGAGACTGCCAACATGTAGCGGGATTCCATAAAACCATCCCACAAAGGCGGCTCCGACGCTCCACGACACAGGCGAGGCGATTTTAAAGGTAGATACCGCGAGGGGGAGGACGAATCCCGTGACCGGTTTCGGCAGACCAAGTCGCACTTCTGCGCTCTCTACCAGCACGGGCAGCGCTGCGATGGACGAGCTGGAGCTGAAGGCGATGAGCTGCGCCGGAAGCGCGGCGCGTGCAAAGCGGCGGATCGGAATTCGCGTTACCAGCGAGACGACTACATAGAGCAGTACCGTGATCGCAATGGACTCGATTGAATACGCGAGGATATAGAAGCCGATCGCACCGGCAAGCACTGCGCCGGCGTGGACCGCGAGGGGCAGCACGAGAGCGAAAACGCCGATCGGCGCCGTCAAAATCACCCAGCGCACCAGCACCAGCATTGCGTCGCCGAGCGCGCGGAAAAACTGGGTGAGCATCTCACGCGAAAGCGCCGGGCTGCGTGCAACTGCGAGCGCGAACAGCAGGATGAACAGAATCAACGGCAGCATCGCGCCCGTCGCCGCTGCCGCGATCGGGTTAGATGGCAACAGCGAGGTAAGCCAGCCCGAAAATGTCTGGGCTTGTCCCCCGGCCGTGATTTCGCTTGCCGCCTCCGTGGCGCCAGTCGGCAGTTGATGCACGTCAGCATGCTGCGGAAGCAAACGGGAGAAGGTGGGCGCGAGCGGAATCACCACGATCGCAGTGCCGGCGAGAAGGAGGAAAAAGACCAGAAGTGTTCGCCCACCGATGCGCCCGATCGATTTCACGTCGGCCACCGAACTCACCGCGACTACGAGAAGCGAGGCAATTAGCGGAATCACCGTCATGCGAATCGCATTGACCCAAAGGGTGCCGACCGGCGCGATGAAATCGGCAGCGTGAATGAGCGGTGCGATCCCCGACGCAGCGACAGCGATGCCGCCGACGACAGCCGCGCCAAGAGCAATCAGGACACGTCCGCTTTCGCTCAAGGTCTCCTTGCACGCATAGCGCAGGTCGCCAACATGGGTCTAACGAGAAAGAGATAAGCCGCCCAGCACTTTGAAAATTCCGACCATCCGCACTGCAAGCAAACCAACTGCTGAGTTCTTCATGTCTTACTCCTCCTGTGCCGACGATGCTGCGTCTGTTCCTGATAAACGTCAATCATTTGTCCACGTGATGAGCCATCAATCGGCAGCGACGAGCTGTACAATATTTGTAGTGCGTCGCATGAAATCGCGCGTGTGTTTGTGCACAGCGCGCATTGGATCCAACACCTT
>QHMS01000046.1 GCA_003217895.1 Verrucomicrobiota bacterium | reverse complement strand
GAAATGGCAAGCAGGCGGTGGCAGACGCAAAGAGTGCGTGCAACGAGGCAAGTTGGAGGGAGACGGCTTATATTGACACGTTGGCAGCGGCGCATGCCGAGGCAGGCGACTTCGATTCAGCGATTCAGTTTGAACAGCGGGCGATCAAAAGCGCGCGCGAAGAGACGTGGGCCATTAACGATCCTGGGCGACGTCGCGCTGCTTACGAGCGCCAGCTTGCTCACTACCAGCGCCGTCTCGCTGCCTATAAGCGTCATCAGCCCTGGCGGTCTATCTTGGACTGAGCGGCTATTACTCCTGCCGCGATCCGCTCTATTCGACCAGCTTGTCAGAGAATCGGGCGCGAATAAGATGATCGGTGCAGCACCGATGGATTTTAGCGCCGCCTGAGGAGTTGAATAGCGATGCGATTTCCTGGAGCGAAATTTGCGGCTCAGAATGCATCGCGCGGTTGCTTTCGCGAAAGGGATTTCATTCTGCGGAGGAAGTTGAAAATTTCCTGCGCCCGCGTCTTAGCTTACTGAGCGATCCGTTTTTGCTCCCGCAAATGCACGCGGCGGTTTCTCGCATTCTTGCGGCGCTGGATCGACACGAATGCATCGTGCTCTTCGGCGATTACGATGTGGATGGCGTGACTTCGCTGGCGTTGCTCGATGAGATGTTGCGCGCTTATGGCGGCGCGCCGGAATTGTTTTTGCCGTTGCGAATGGAGGAAGGCTACGGCTTGAGCCGGGAAAGTATTGAGCGTTGTCTCGAAAGGAATCGACCGCAGCTACTCATCGCCGTTGACTGCGGCACATCGTCGGTAAACGAGATCGCCGAACTTAAGAGACGCGGCGTGGCTGTCATTGTGCTCGATCACCATGAGCCGAAGTCCGAGTTACCTGATTGTGTTGCAATCGTGAATCCGAAGCTGACGGAATGCGGGTTCGAATATCTCTCCAGTGTTGGAATCGTTTTCAAACTTTGTCACGCCCTGTTAAAAATGAGGCCGCTGCCTGGCTTCGATTTGAAATCAAAGCTCGACCTCGTGGCGCTCGGGACGGTGGCGGACATTGTACCGTTGCATGGCGAAAACCGTGTTATGGTCCAGCGCGGCGCGCTCGAGATCGCGCGAACTCGGCGTATTGGTCTTCGAAAATTGATGGAAGTCGCCGGGGTCCGGCCACCAATTTTGCCCGACGACATCGGTTACCGGCTTGGCCCGCGATTGAATGCTGCCGGGCGTTTAAGCACGGCGGAGAAATCTTTGCAACTGCTGCTCACGCACGACGAAAGCGACGCAGCGGTACTCGCAACCGAGCTGGATCAGCAAAATCGCGAACGGCAGGAAGTTGAAGCACAAATCTTTCTCGCAGCGACAGAGAAGATCGATGGCGAATTCGATCCCGCGCGCGACGCAGCCATTGTGACGGGCGCGCGCGGCTGGCATCCTGGAGTGCTCGGTATCGTAGCGTCCCGGATCGTTCGCAAGTATCATCGGCCCGCGATTGTGATCGGTTTCGACGAGAACGGAATTGGTAAAGGAAGCGGACGAAGCATTGAAGGATTAAATCTCGTTGGAGCGTTAATGCGTTGCAGCGGATTTCTTGAAAAATTCGGCGGACATGAAATGGCGGCCGGACTGGCAGTGCGCGAGGAAAACTTCGATGTGTTTGCCCAAGGATTTTATAACGCCGCGCGCGAGCTTCTTTCTGATGAAGCGTTGCAACCTTGTCTGAAACTCGACCACGAGCTGGCATTCACCGAGATCGACGTCGAATTCTTGCGCTGGCACGAAATGCTGCAGCCATTTGGAAACGGTAACCCGCAGCCGGTGTTCCTTGCACGTGAAGTCGAGCCAATCGTGCCCCCGCGCGTAATGAATGAAAAGCATTTACTCTTTCGTTTGCGCCAGGGCGATCGCCATCGCCGCGCGGTTTATTTTAACTGCGCGGTGAGTGAACTGCCGCCGGCACCATGGGACGTTGCATTTCGCATTCGCGCGGATGAATACGGAGGTGAAACATTGGTTGCTATGCACGTCGAAGCAGTGCGGGCGGCCGAGTCCGCCGCCTGTGAACGGTGATCAGTGAACAGTGAACAGCGTGCAATCCTCTAACCGATCACCCGTGACTTCGAAATTGCCTCATCCGAGCGCTGCAATTTCGCAGTCACTCGAGGAACTAAGCTGGATCCCGCGCCCGAAAATTCTCGCGCTGCGGCGTCTCGGGATCGAGACGATCGAAGACTTGCTCACTCATTTTCCACGGCGCCACGAAGATCGCAGTGAGTTCCCGCGTTTTCCGCACGAGGAAAGTGATGTCCCGGTTTGTCTTTGCGGCGAGGTAATTAAAACGTCGCTGCGTCGTTTTGGCGGATGGAAAAAAATCTTTGAAGCCACGCTCCAAGAATCGCAGGCAAATGCACTGAGCGAGCCGCTGGTGTGCCGATGGTTCAACCTGCATTACGTGCAAAAAATGATCGCGACCGGTCAGCGTATTGTTGTTTTTGGCAAGCCGCGTCTGCGCGGAAAGCGAATCTGCATGGATCATCCGGAGTTCGAGGTTATCGAGAACGATGAAGAAATCTCGATTCACTTCAGGCGCATCGCGCCGATTTACCCCGCGACGGAAGGCCTTTCGCAGCGCGTCTTGCGCGGTATGGTTTATCGGCTTTTAAGTGAAGTTTCCGATCACACTTTCGCAACAGTGTTGCCCGGCGCGCTAATGAATGGTGAGATGACGCGGGCGACGGCGATTCGTGCAATTCATTTCCCGGAAAGTGGGGAGGAGCGTGACGCAGCGCGCGAGCATTTGGTGCTCTCCGAATTCTTCACGATGCAAATGTTGATTGCATCGCGGCGAGCCGATGCATCGATTCGCAGCGGCCAGGCGCACTGCGGATCCGGCGTATTGCTCGACAAATTCTTAAAGTCGCTTCCGTTCGAACTGACCGGTGCGCAGAGAAAAGTCATCGCGGAAATCCGGCGCGATCTCGCGGCTGCCCACCCGATGAATCGTTTACTGCAAGGCGACGTTGGCTCAGGGAAAACGGTCGTCGCCATAGCGGCGATACTCCTCGCAGTTGAAGCCGGATATCAGGCCGCGTTTATGGCGCCGACGCAAATTCTGGCCGAGCAACATTACGCTGTGTTGCGGCGCTGGCTCGAGCCGCTGGGCGTACGCATCGCACTGCAAACGGCCGCGCGACAGGAACAGAGCGGCCCGCTGCCATTGTTTGCGCGGAACGAAAATCTGGGGAGCGCACGCTTGCAGCGTGCTGGCGATGGCATTCTGCCATCGCGAACTTTTCGTGAGCCGCAATCAACCCCGGACGTTCATTACTCGCGTCGTCGGCTACCACATTTCGAAAAGCCTTGGGCGATTTACGCCGTAACAATCACAACGACGCATCGGCGCTGCCTGAGTCCACAAGCTCGAACCATCGTCCTGAACGCATGGCGTCATTTTCACAACGCGCGCTACGAGCTTTTTGCCCTTTGCGTGATGCCCGACCATGTCCACGCGCTCTTTCAGCCCTGGCCAAAGAACGAAGCTTCGCGCGAGGAAACGACATTCTGGTCATTGACGGAGTTGATGCGTGCCTTGAAATCGTTTACCGCGCGCGAGATCAACCGCGCTGAAGGGAAAGCCGGAGCAGTTTGGGAAAAAGAAACTTTCGATCGCTACATTCGATCGGATCGCGATTTGGAAGAAAAGTTGCATTACATCTTGCGGAATCCCTGGGATGCGGGCGTGGCCAAACAAAATGAAGATTATCCGTGGACCTGGACGCAGGAAGACGAGATGCGGCTCACCGGAAGTTCGTCGCCGCAAAATGCGGCGACCAGCACGCTGCAAGCGTGCGCTACCCAAGCGATCCCGCGCGATGAGCCGCAAATCATCGTTGGCACGCACGCGTTGCTTTATGAATCGGTTTCGTTTTCAAATCTTGGCCTCGCGGTCATTGATGAACAACACAAGTTTGGGGTAGCGCAACGCGCTCGATTGACTGCGCGCGAGCCCGCGCCTGACGTGCTGGTGATGACCGCCACCCCGATCCCGCGCACGTTGACAATGACGATCTACGGCGACCTAGATGTTTCAATCATCGATGAGATGCCACGGAATCGGGGCAAAATCGTCACGGCTGTACGTGATGAGTCCAAGCTCGGTGAGGTTATTGCCTTTTTGCGAGGTCAATTGGAAAGGGACCGCCAGCTCTACGTGATTTATCCGTTAATCGATGAAAGTGAGAAATTGGATGTGAAAGCGGCAGCCGCGGAGTACGAAGTGTGGCGGGAACGCTTGCATCCGTTTCGTTGCGAATTGCTTCACGGCCGAATTCCGGCGTCAGAGAAGCAGGAGATTATGGAACGGTTCCGGCGCGGCGAAACGAACGCGTTGATCAGCACGACTGTGCTCGAGGTCGGTGTGGATGTTCCCAATGCGACTGTGATGCTGATCGAAAACGCGGAGCGATTCGGCCTGGCGCAACTGCATCAACTCCGGGGACGAATTGGCCGTGGCGAGCATAAATCGTATTGCATCTTGCTGACCTCGGCTCAGGCGAAGGAGGCTTCGGAAAAGCTCGCCGTTTTGGAAAAGACAGGTAATGGTTTCGAAGTCGCGGAAGCGGACTGGGAATTGCGTGGGCCAGGCGATTTGCTCGGCACGGCCCAAAGCGGTCTGCCCGCGCTTAAGATCGGTAACTTAAAGACAGACGCGCATTTGATGCGGCGCGCGCGCACGGCCGCCATGTCGATCGTTCAGGCGGATCCGCGGCTGGAATCGCCTGAGAATCAACGTTTTCGGCGCTTAATTGTCGAACAACACGGACACACTTTTTCCAACGTCAGTTAATGAAAAATCTAGCGAAATTTTTGCTATTTGTTCTGTTGGTCAGCGCGGGAATTTCCCTGCTCTACGATTACCGCCTTAAGCACGGCGGGCTAAATCTGCCTTCGATCCGAAAATCCGAAAAGTATACGCTCGCCTCGCAGCCGAGTGTGGACTCCAAGCAAGTCGCATCGCTGGAGGCGTTGAATCGGGAGCGGCGCGCGCTTGTCAGCAGCGTGCTTCCTTCTGTTGTTGCGGTGAAAACGTCCAAAAAAATCGGCATTCGCCGCGAATATGGTCTTGATCCATTCGAGTTTTTTTTCGGTAATCAGCAGCGGCGATTTAGCAATCCACGAGACGAGGCGCTGGTGCAAAACTCGCTGGGCTCCGGCGTGATTGTTACCAATGAAGGTCACATTATCACCAACAATCACGTCGTTGATCAGGTGGACGAGATTGAGGTGCAGCTGAGCGATGGCCGCACCAAAAAGGCTCGATTGGTCGGCGCTGATTCCCAGCTGGATGTGGCGGTGCTCAAAATCGATGACCCGGGCGTCAAGCCGCTGAAACTTGCTGATTCCGACACGGTGCAACCGGGCGATTTTGTTCTGGCGATCGGCAATCCTTTTGGGCTCCAGGAGACCGTGACGGATGGAATTATTAGCTGGAAAGGACGACCGAACAGCACGGATTTTCGTGGTGATCTGCTCCAAACCAACGCCGCAATCAATCCAGGGAACAGCGGCGGGCCATTGATCAACTTGCGAGGGGAAGTTGTCGGCATTAACGAACAAATCGTTTCCAGTAGTGGCGGTTCGCAAGGAATCGGCTTTGCGATTCCATCCAACACGGTTCGTACCGCGCTCGAGAGCGTGCTGAAACATGGCCGGATCATTCGCGGTTATCTGGGAATCGTGAGTCGCGCGTCGCAGCCAGAGCAACAGAATGGGGCCGACAACGAAGGAGTGGTGATCGATCAAGTGATGCGGGGATCGCCCGCTGCACAGGCGCAACTGCAGCCGGGCGACATCATTCGGAAGTTTAATGGGCGCGACGTGCAAAACATCGTCGCGCTCAGGAACATGGTGGGACAAACCGAGTTGAACAAGAACGTTGAGTTGGAAATCGTGCGTGACGCCAAGCCGTTGAAGGTGACCACTCAGATTAAAGAACAGCCGCAGGATAATCAGACTTCGGATGTGTCGCCGAGACGCGGGCCTTCGCAGCCGCAAACTCCGCGTCCACCCAGCGAAGAAGAACCAGCTGGCGGCCCTCTTAGTTCCATTCATGTGGGAGAGCTGACTCGGGAGATGGCGCGTCAGCTTGATTTGCCCCCGAATGTGCGAGGCGTATTGGTCACGGGCATCGACCCCGATAGCGGCGCCGCCGAATTGCAGAAAGGCGATGTGATTGAAGAAATCAATCAACAGCCGGTGGCGTCGGTTACCGATTACAAGGAGATCGTTGCCTCTCTGGATCTGAGCCAACCGCAAGTCTTATCAGTCTGCCGCCATCGGGCGCGTTCATTCCTAGTCCTGCGACCGCGGTAGCGTGGTAGGGACGGCGCGCTGCGCCGTCCGGACATCGCAGCGCGATGTCCCTACCTCAACAGGCGATGGCGTGACGCTGGCAAACGCCCGAGAGCATTTCCCAGAGTGCGCCGAGAACACGGTTTACTGAGGCTCTAACTGACTTGAAGTTTCCCTTGTCGACAAAGGAGTCGAGCATCTTTCGCTCGGCAGCAGAATGTTCGCGATCCGCTTCGATGTGAACCGTGAAGTACTGATAATGTTCCGGATTGGTGAAGCGGTAGTGCTTCCTGAGTCCGTCGATCTTCGATTCACAGATCGCAGGGATTTGACTCTCGTAAGCGTAGAGAGCCGCGAGACCTTCCGCTGTCGATCCGTTACCACAAACGGATCGGAACGTGTTGATCAAGGTTTGCGTCTCCGATTCTTTTGTTGTGTTG
>QHMS01000045.1 GCA_003217895.1 Verrucomicrobiota bacterium | reverse complement strand
TGCCATTCCGTGCCGCGCCAGAACTTCCGATCGCGTGGCGAAATTTTTTCCGGTGATGCGATCGATCTGCGCGTCGAGCGGAGTCATTAAAATGCAAAGGGCGAGCAAGCCAAGAGCAGGCGATGTAATCGAGCGCATCAGCCACATTAACGCCCCCCTTAAAGAGGGCACTTGAATTTTGTTCTCCAAATGTATTTGATTGCTTGGTGCGAATGAGAATGTCTGCCGATGACCAAAGAGCAATTGGTTTGATACTCCTGTGCCTGGGATTTCTTTTCTTTCTGATCGGGCTTGCCGCGCGACTGAAGGAAAGCTTTCATTCCCGCGCCGAAATCTCGACCGTAGGCTTCACGGCTGCCGCGATTACGGCTGGATTAGGCGTGATCGCCGTTCTGTTTTCCTGGCGAAAGAAGCAAGGCTGAAAGCTGCCACCGCCCGAGGCAGTTTCTTCTGTGGAGGCAGCCGTGTTGGCTGGGCTGTTGAAGCTTCCAGCCGACACGCCTGCCGCTACAGCACTGGAACGAGTCGCCAAGAAAAACGGCGGCGACCCATCCCAGAGCGCCGCCGTTCCCCTATCGCTCCCTGAATCGAGGTTATTCTTGCACCGCGTCGTGAAGCTCTTTGCGGGCCTTCATCATGTCTTGATGCGCCTTTTGAATGTCATCGAGCTTCTTTTGCTGATCCGCATTGAGCAGCGGACGGATCTGCGACAGCGTGCTGTCCATCACCGTTTTCATTTTCTGCATCGCCTCCTGGTGAATGGCGGCGATTTGCGGTTTAGCTGCGTCGAGGATCGGCTGGACCTTCGTCTGTTGATCAGCGGTCAGGTTCAGCTTGTCGGTCATCCCCTTCAGGCCAAACGCGTGGCCGTGCCCGGGGCCAGCGCCACCAGGGCCGCAGGGTCCAGCGCCCCCAGGACCAGGTTGTGCTTGTATAGTGACAAAGCCGCCAAGCGCGATCGCACCGGCGGTAACGAGTGTTAAGATGTTTCGTTTCATAGTTTCTTTCATTGTTGTTCTGCTGTGCGCTCTTCGCGCTTTTCAAAATATGACCGGATGGAAAGAACAACGGTTACAAAATTTTTATTTGATCCCCCACCGACTCCTGTGTCATTTCGAGCAAGGCTAAAATTGTAACCAAAGCGCGCCTGCGCCGGTCATAGCTAGCACAGTGGACGCGCTCTCGAGTACATGGATGATTCTAACGCAAGCGCGCTGGTTCAGGCTGCGCTTCAGCATGATGATGAAGCAGCTCGCGCGCTGGTGCGGCGGCTTTATCCGACTGTGGCCAAAATCGTCCGCGCGCATCGGACGCGCCGAACCGCGGAGGAGGACCTTTGCCAAATGATTTTCATCCGAGTTTTCCAAAAGTTATCGCAATTCTCCGGTAAAGTGCCGCTCGAGCACTGGGTCTCGCGCATTGCTGTAAATACGTGCCTGAACCAAATTGAGTCAGAGAGGATACGGCCGGAAGTTCGTCACGCCGATTTAAGCACGGAAGAGCAAGCGGTAATCGAAAATCTGGCGACCACCAGTGAGGAGTTGGCCCCGGACCAGCGTTTCGCTTCGCGCCAACTCGTTGATCATCTTTTGGCGGCGCTGAAGCCGGTTGAGCGGCTGGCGATCGATTTGCTATACTTGCAGGGGCGTTCGGTCGAGGAGATCCGGAAAATCACCGGTTGGAGCGCGGCGCTGATAAAGGTACGCGCGTTCCGAGCCCGGCAGAAGATGAAACAACAGCTCGCGAAAATTTCGGCAAGAGAAAAACAATGAAGAACGAAAAGATCGATCGGTTACTGCGATCTGCGGAACAGGGGGATGAACAAACCGAAGCCGCAATGCCGTTCGGCTTCGATACCCGTGTGATCGCGCTCTGGCGTGCTGCGCTGCCTACGCCGAATGGTGTGGCGTCGCTAGTCCGGCGCGTGGCAGTGTTGTCCTTGGCTGTGATCGTCATCTCCACAATCGCGGCCGTCCGCGAAGCGAATCAGAGCCGCGAAATCGGTGAATCCTTTGCGAATGAATTTGCCATCGCTGACACGGCGATTCAGGATGAATTCTCGCAATGAACCAGGCATTGAGATGGAAACTGATTGCGGGATTCATCCTTGTGTTTGTTGCCGGAGGAATCAGCGGCGCGTTCCTTGGAGGATTGTATGCGCGGCATCTTTTCTTTGGGTTTCATCAGCCTGAGCAGATCGGCGCGCGCATGAAGGAAAGGCTCCGTGCCGAACTCAACCTCACGCCGGAACAAGTCGCCAAGATTTCGCCGATCATCGACAAGACAGCGGTGCAATTCAGAGAGATTCGGCGAGAGACTGCCCGGCGTGTTCACGAGACGATTGCGGAGGCGCACCGGCAAATGGCTGTCAACCTAACTGACGAACAGCGCCAGAAACTCCAGCAAATCGAAGAGCGACACCGTCGGTGGCGACATGGTCGCTTCCCGCACGAGCTTCCGCCCGAATCCCCGCCAACGACTCAGTAGGGCTATAGCCGCCTCGCTGTGTCGAGGCGCTCTCGGCGAGTTCGCACGGCACACGGCGCCGTGGCTACAACGCTTCCATGATTTCACGAAGAAGCCGCGGCCCGCGATAAACGAACCCGGTGTAAAGCTGAATGAGCTGTGCGCCAGTTTTAAATTTCTCCTGCGCGGATTTTGCGTCGAAAATTCCACCGGAAGCGATGACGGGAATTGCGGATTTTCCAATAATCTCGTGCACCAACGTTGTCGATTTTTGCCGCAGCGGCGCCCCGCTTAACCCACCTTCCTCATCGAGCGCCGGCGGAATTGATGAATGATCGAGGGTTGTGTTCGTCGCGATGACGCCTGCCACTGCGTTTTCTTCACACGCTGCAACGATCGCTTCCAGTTCCACCGGCGAAAGATCGGGCGAAATTTTGATCAGGACCGGTTTCGCCGCTGCATCGGGCTCACTGCGAATCGCGCGCAGCAACTCCGAAAGCCTTTGAGGTTGCTGTAACTCGCGCAAGCCGGGCGTATTGGGTGAGCTGATATTCAGCGCGATGTAATCGGCAAAATCGCGAAGCAATCGAAATGAGTAGAGGTAATCGTCCGTGGCCTGTTCGAGCGGCGTTGCCCGAGATTTGCCAATGTTGACCCCGACTGGAACGGCCGGCCACCGTCCGCTTTTTCGCAGTCTGCGCAGTCGTTCCGCAATCACGTTCGCACCATCGTTGTTAAACCCAAGGCGATTGATCAACGCTTGTTGCTCGGGCAATCGAAAGATGCGCGGCTTCGGATTTCCCGGCTGCGCTTTCGCAGTCACGGTTCCGATCTCGATAAAGCCGAAACCCAGCGCTGCCAATGCGGGAATGGCAACCGCATTCTTGTCCAATCCTGCTGCAAGTCCGATTGGATTTGGAAAGTTTAACCCGAAAAGAACCTTTGGTTTTGGCGGAGGCCGGAAAGCGCTCAGCGTTCGCAGCGCAACATCAAACTGCGATGCCTGTCTCAGGAGGGCGATTGTAAAACGGTGCGCGGTTTCAGCATCGAGCGAAAACAACAGCGGCCTAACGAGTCGTTCGTAGAGGCCTTTCATCTGTGTTTACTCGTGCTCATGCTCGTAATCGTGCTCGAAATCGGCGGCGCGCCCGGCGGTCGCGCGCTACCTGCATTCATTTACCGATGCAAAACTGGTTGAAAACCGAATCGAGAATCTGTTCCACATCGACCACGCCGATCACTTCCCCCACGGCGCGCAATCCCTGATCAAGATCGACTGCAACGTATTCCTGCGATATCCCCTGGCCCAATGCTGAGCGCGCCCGATCACATGATTCCAAAGCGCGGCGCAGGCAATCACGATGACGCGTATTGATCGTTACTGCGCTTTCCGCCCTGAGATTTTGCTGCCTGATCCGCGCCAGAATCTCTTTTTGCAACTGCGGCAGGCCTTCTCCCGTGAGGCAGGAAATGCGCAATGCAGGAAAATTTCTCCACTCGTTGTCTTCGGGTAGATCGCTTTTGTTTAAAACAACAATTTTATTCGAGTCGTCTTCAGGACGCCCGTTGAACTCCGAAAGCCTTTGCGAGTTGAAATGCGGCGGCTTGGGTGCATTGCAATCTGCGATTTGCAAACGTAAGTCTGCCAGTTGCAGCGATTTTTCCGTGCGCGCAATTCCTTTGCTCTCCAGTTCACTTTCCGAAGGACGCAGGCCGGCAGTGTCGAGTAACCGGATAGGCACACCGTCCAGGTTGACCGTTTCTTCAATCGTATCCCGCGTCGTGCCGTGGGTATCGCTGACGATTACCCGATCGTAGCCAAGCAATCGATTGAGCAAACTCGATTTGCCGGCGTTTGTTGCTCCATAAATCACTACGCGCACGCCTTCACGTAAAACGCGACCCTGATGCGCGGTGGCTAGCAAGGCGGCGATCCCTTCGCGAATAGCATCGAGCCTGGCGCACAATGCTTCGCCTTCATCGGGGGCTATGCCCTCCTCCGGAAAATCGATTGACGCGTTGATGTGCGCCAGCAGCGCGACCAATTCATCGCGGATCTTCCTGATTTGATCGCCGAGCCTGCCTTCGAGTTGTTCAGTGGCAGATCGCAGCGCCAGATCAGTCCGGGCGCGAATCAAATCGATCACGGCCTCCGCCTGGGTGAGGTCCATTTTGCCGTTCAGAAACGCGCGCTCAGTAAACTCACCGGGGCGCGCTGCCCTTGCGCCTGCGTGCAAACAAGCTTCAAGAACTTTCGCGGTAACGAGCGTGCCACCGTGGCAACTGATCTCCACCAAATCTTCTCCAGTGTAACTCGCAGGTGTGCGATGGATTGATAGCACTGCTTGATCGATCAATCGATTTTCGACGCTAAAAATCTCGCCCAGGTGTTGAACATGTGATGCAAATCGCGACGGCTTTTCTTTGCCGCGAAAAATTTGGTCTGCGATCTCGATCGCATTTGCTCCGGAAACTCGGACCATCGCGATGGCGCCTTCACCTGGCGGCGTCGAGATGGCAGCGATTGTCTCGGAAACGGTCATAACTCTGGAACCAAATTGTAGGGCAACCGCTTCGGTTGCCAAATTCGACACGCCGCGAACCCTGTCATTCTGAGCGGAACGAAGAATCTCGGACATTCTCCCCTAGCGCTTTGCCCCGGGCTAACGATCAGAGATGTTTCGCTTCGCTCAACATGACAAGGGGCCTAGACCACGGTTATTCAAATTTCCCTCATGCCATCAGTTACGCATCATGTCCCCAAGTGCCGCGATTAACTTTTTATTCTGCTCCATCGTGCCCACGGAAATGCGAACCCATTCGGTCAAGCCATAGCCTTTAAGCGGCCGCACGATGATTCTCCGTCGCAGCAGTTTCTCAAATACAGCGCACCCATCGCCCACGTTTAGCATCACAAAATTCGCCACGGCTGGCACGAAAGGGATTTGCATTACGGAAAATTGTTTCTGCAAATAAACGCGACCTTCGTCGATCACGCGCTTCGTCTCGCGCAGGTGCGCATCGTCGTTGAGCGCTGCGAGCGCGCCCGCTTGCGCGACGCTGTTCACATTGAATGGCTGCCTCGTCTTGTGAAGCACTTCGATCACATCCGGCCGGGCAACGGCATAGCCGATGCGCAACCCGGCAAGGCCATGAATCTTCGAGAAGGTTCGCAGAACAACGACGTTTCGTTCCTCGTGAACGTATTGCAGCGTGTCGGGTGGATCATCGAGGAATTCAAAATATGCTTCGTCGAAAACGACAACTATGTTCTCGGGCACGCGCGACATGAACCTGTCTATCGCGCGCTGCGAGACCAACGTGCCGGTCGGATTGTTCGGGTTCGGAATGAAAATGAGACGGGTTTTT
Source organism: Verrucomicrobiota bacterium (assembly GCA_003217895.1). GTDB lineage: Bacteria > Verrucomicrobiota > Verrucomicrobiia > Chthoniobacterales > UBA10450 > Udaeobacter. The sequence continues at coordinate 1,897 of QHMS01000045.1, read as the reverse complement.
GGCGTGATCGCATTCAGCGTCGCCTCCAAATCTTGCTGATAATCCGGGCACGGCGTTTCAATCGTGCGCACGCTGAAAGCGGTCGCGAGCAGTTTATAAATGATAAACGCGTACTGAAAGGTGACTACGTCATCGCCCGGATTCAGAAACGCGTGACCGAGAAATTCGATCACTTCATTTGAGCCATTGCCGAGAATAATGTTCTCCGTAGCGAGGCCGAGCTTAGCTGCGATTGCTTTGCACAGGGAAACGCCGCTGCCGTCGGGATACAAATGCGCGTTCTCCAGCGCAGCGCGCATTGCCCGCGCCGCCTTGAGAGAAGGCCCCAGCGGATTTTCGTTCGATGCCAGCTTGATAATCTCCGCAGGGTCGATGCCGAGTTCATGTGCTGTTTCCTCGATCGGTTTTCCCGGTTCGTAGACCGCAAGGTTCCGCAGTTGCGGATTGGCCAAGCCCCAGATCGAAGTCATGCGCCGCAGATTAAATCAGAAATCAAACAGAAGGAAACCAAGACAACCAAGTAGCTGACTTGGGTGCCGCCTTTGTTTTCTTCGTTACCTTCTGTAAAGAACCTTGGCACAAGCGCGCCTCAAACTTTAGATTCGAGAGATGGCCGAGCAGGAAATCATTTACCTCGATAACAATGCCACCACTCCGCTTGATCCCGCGGTGATCGAGGAAATGCTGCCGTTTTTGACGAAGTATTACGGCAACCCGTCCAGCGGTTACGCGTTCGCCGCGCGGGCGCGAAAAGCTGTCGATCTGGCGCGTGAACGGTTGGCAGCGTTACTTGGATGCGCGCCGTCGGAAATAGTTTTTACCAGCGGCGGAACGGAATCGAACAACGCGGTAATTCGTTCCGCGCTGGCCTACTCCGCCGTAGCGGCTGCGAAGGCTGGACAGTTTGAGCCGCGCGGGAAACACGTCGTGACAAGCGCTGTGGAGCACAGCGCTGTTTTGCACCCATGCCAGGACCTCGAAAAATGCGACTGCGCGGTGACATTTCTGCGCGTGGATAGAGATGGCACGGTCGATCTCGCCGAGTTGGAGGCCGCGCTTCGCCCGGAAACCGCGCTTGTTTCGATAATGTGGGCGAACAACGAGACCGGCGTGCTGTTTCCAGTCGAAAAAATCGCTGAGATTTGTCGCCGGAAAGGCGTGCTTTTTCACACTGATGCTGTGCAGGCAGTCGGGAAAATTCCGATTCGCTTGCGCGAAACGGCGATCAATTTTCTTTCTCTTTCCGCGCACAAATTTCATGGGCCCAAAGGCGTGGGCGCGCTTTATGTCAATGGGCGAACCCGTTTCAATTCGTTGATCGCTGGCGGCGGCCAGGAAAATGGGCACCGCGGCGGCACAGAAAACGTCGCATCAATTGCCGGCCTTGGGAAAGCGGCTGAATTGGCTCTCAGGTACGTGGCAGAGGGGAAAGAAAACGTTCGTTCGATGCGTGATCGCTTCGAAAAAGCGATTCTCAAGTCCGTCAGCGGAGCGTCCGTGAATGGCGCTGGCGCGCTGCGGATCCCAAACACGTCAAGTTTGTCGTTCGAAGGAATTGAATCATCCAACGCGCTCCTGCTCCTGGATCGACATGGTATTTGTTGCTCGGCTGGATCGGCCTGCCGAACAGGCTCGCACGAGGCTTCGCACGTGTTGCACGCGATGAATCCGAATGGCGACGGCGCCCGGCGCAGTCTGCGTTTTTCTTTTGGCAGATTTAACACCGAAGCCGAAATCGATCGCGCCATTGAAATCGTTCCGAAAGTAATTGAGAAACTGCGCGCAACTACGGTGCGCGGAGCGGTCGCTGCAGCGGCGACTTAATTTCGGAATGCCTGATGGAGACACCACGAGACCCTACTGCTTTAAATTACGAGCACGCCAGCAAAGGTCTGCG
>QHMS01000044.1 GCA_003217895.1 Verrucomicrobiota bacterium | reverse complement strand
TTTCGGGTTTCAGCGCCTTGATTGCGCTGCCCACGCCGGTGATGAGTCCGCCGCCGCCGATGCTTGCGATCACAGCAGCTGCGTCCGGCGCATCTTCGAGAATTTCCAGGCCCATGGTGCCATGGCCGGCGATGAAATTGTCGTCGTCGAACGGGTGAATGAATGTTCCTTCCGCTCTGGGAAACGATCTTTCATCGAGCGCTTTCCAAGCAATCTCGTACGGGACAGGAATGAGTTTGGCGTCCAGCGCTTTCATGCGCTCCAATTTTGATTTCGGCGCTGTTTCAACGACCACTACAGTACAGGGCACACCCGCCGCTCTCGCTGCATAGGCGACACCTTGACCAGCGTTCCCTGCACTGATCGTCCAAACTCCGCGCTTGCGTTGTTCCTCGGAGAGCAGCGCTACTGAATTGGCTGCGCCACGTAATTTGTAAGCATTAATCGGCTGTAGATTCTCCAGCTTTAGCCGGATATCGGGAAACGCTGATCCGAGTTCGAGACGAATTAGTGCCGTGCGCACGATCGTGCGTGCGATTCGCTTGCGCGCCTCCTGTATGTCTGACAGTTGAATTGGGCGAACGCGTTCGAGCGTCATTGGCTCACTGTAGAGGCAGCCGTGCCGGCTGCAATCTTATGGACCGGAATCGGCTACGATTTGCGCCGGCAGATGAAAATGTAATTGCCAAGCTGCGGCATGGGTTCCGGCAGTTGGTCGAAATAATAGTCTGTGTGATCGCGAGACAGAATGTTTACAAGGCCAACGACATCGTAGAATTTCCCTAAGTAATCGTCTGCCCAGGCAAAGATCAGGCCGTCCGATGTTGGCCGCTGCAGCCACGACGAACGCACACCGATGGAGATCAGATACTTCGGCCGCGCGGAGTTGATCTGACGGATCATCTCTTCTTGCATCTGTCGCGCGTAGCTTTTCGGTTCCAGAGCGCGTAAGTATAAATATATCCTGTGGCCGAGTGCCTCTTTGAATAGAAATAATACCGAGGAGCCGGATGCGGATCGCGATCACGAGACCAAGGACGATTGCCGCGAGAAAAATCCATGCGGTTCCCAAAGCTTTGTCGCGTCCTGCGGTCTTGCGCTTCATCGATTTTTCAACGAGACCACAGACTACAGATCACAATGGCCAGGCAAACAACGCAAAAGAAAAAAGCGCTGTCTGTTCCTGCTGGGAAATTCGGCCGCACCGAAATCGCGATTGCCGCTGCTCTGGCAATCGTGACGCTCGCGATTTATGCGCAAGTGGTCGGGCATCAGTTCATCACTCTAGATGACCCGACGTATATTCGGGAAAATCCAATGGTGAATCGCGGTGTTACGCTTGGGGGAGTCGCCTGGGCGTTCACTACATTTTATGCCACAAACTGGCATCCGCTTACTTGGATTTCACACATGCTCGATTGCCAGTTCTTTGGCATGAATGCTGGCCGTCACTTGCTGATCAACGCGCTGATTCATGTGGCAAACACGATACTTGTTTTCTGGTTTCTGTTGCGAACAACGCGCGCGCGCTGGCCAAGCGCCCTAGTCGCCGCGCTTTTTGCGCTGCATCCATTGCACGTGGAATCGGTGGCTTGGGTGTCTGAACGCAAAGATACACTCTCCACATTTTTCGGGTTGCTGTCCCTGATCGCTTACGTGCGTTACGCGAAGGCGCCTTCGATTAGTCGCTACGCGTGGGTCGCCATCGCGCTCGCGCTGGGACTGCTCGCCAAGCCAATGCTAGTGACCTGGCCTTTTGTAATGTTGCTGCTCGATTACTGGCCGTTGGGACGTCTGGCAGGTCCGATGGTAAAGGAACATCGGCGGGGCGCTCCCCACAAGGAAGCGGCTACAGGCATCGCCTCGTTAGTGTGGGAGAAATTGCCGCTGTTTGCTCTCGTGGCGGCATCCGCAATCATCACATTTGTTGCACAGTCTCAAGGAGGCGCTGTGCGCACATTCACAGACGCTCCGATTACGCTGCGGCTGTCAAACGCGCTTGTGTCGTATGTAAAATACTTATTGCTCACGTTCTGGCCGAATGATCTCGCCGTGTATTATCCGTTTGCGTGGGCGGGTATACCGGCCTGGCAGATCATCGGCGCAGCGTTGCTGCTACTCGGAATTACTGCGTTTTGTTTTTCTCAACGAAAAATCCGGCCATATCTCATCGTAGGCTGGCTTTGGTTTCTGGGAACATTAGTTCCTGTTATCGGACTCGTTCAGGTCGGCGGGCAAATCATGGCGGACCGCTACTTCTATGTTCCATCGATCGGTTTATTCATTGCGATCGTGTTCGGATTAGCGGACATCGCCAAGAGTTGGCGCGTTGCGCCATTGCTCAGTGGAGGAATAGCTGTCGGGGTTCTACTGATTCTTGCTACACTCACGAACGCGCAGGCCCAGCGTTGGCGTGACAGCTTCACTTTGTTTGAGCACACGCTCGCAGTCACTCCACCTAATCTCCGCATAGAAAACAGTCTGGCCCTGGCCATGGGCGCTAGCGGCAAATACGATGAGGCTGCGGCGCATTTTGAAAAGACATTGCAGATCGATCCCAGTTTTTACGACGGCCTCGTGGGCATGGGCGTTACCCGCGCATTCCAAGGCCGCATGCCGGAAGCTATCGGCTATTTCCAAGCCGCGATTCGTTCACAGCCTGACACGCCGAAAGCGCACGTGCAATTGGCCCTCGCACTGTGGAAGGAGAACAACGATCAAGCCGCGTTTGAGGAGATGCGCCGCGCGTCACAACTTGCGCCCAACGACGCAGACATTCGGGCCGATTTTGGACTCGCACTGGAATTGGTCGGTCAAATACCGGAGGCTATCGAGCAACTTCATGAAGCGCTCCGGATGAATCCTAACAACGCCGAGGCTCACGGCAATCTGGGGTTGGCCTTGCTCGCCTCCGGCAAAGCGCGTGAAAGCGTTCCCGAATTTGAAATGGCGCTGCATCTCAAGCCGGAGTTAAAAGGCGCAGCCGACAATCTCCGGCGCGCGCAGTCGCAGTTAGGCTCCCAAAGGTAGCAGCGCGGAAAGATCTATATCAGGAGGGTTCATCGACGAATACAAATTGAACAGTTTCGCATCGCCCCCTGTCTGAGCATTCACCATGATTAAAATTACTACCACCGTTCTGGTTGCGGCTGCGATGCTCACCGCGTCCGCCGCGTTTGCAGGAGACAAGGCATGTTGCGTTAAAGGCGCGTCGAACAAGAGTTCAACGTCATGCGTTAATTTGGCAACGCTCAATCTGACGCCAGATCAAAAGACCAAAATCGAAACGTGGCAGACTGATTGCATGAAGGCCGGCTGTACTAAGGAGAGCAGGCAGACGTTCCTCAGCCACGCGAAGGGTATCCTTTCTGCAGAGCAATTCGCTCAGTTGAAAGCGCAGTGCAAGAAAACATCAAACGCGAAGAAGACTGAAGCCTGATTCTAGTTTGATTGTCATCCCGAGCGAAAGCGAGGGATCTCACTAAGTAGCGAGCGTTGGATTAACAAAGAGATTCTTCGCTTTGCTCAGAATGACAATTCAAATAGCGCCGTTGGGAAACCAGGCGCGTTTTTTTAACCTCAACGCATCAAACAGCGGCATTCCGCAGCAGAACGCGGCGCGCCTGTTCCCAGGCATTGCTGGCTAAAATGCTTTTTCAGAGTCGAGAAGGATTGTGACAGGACCTTCGTTGACCAATTCCACTGACATCATCGCTTGGAAAACTCCTGTGGCGACAATAACTCCCAACCGGCGCAGCGTTTTGCAGAATTCTTCGTAAAGCTTCTTGGCTTGTTCCGGCGGCGCCGCAGCAATAAAGCTTGGCCTGCGCTGACCGCGCGCGTCACCGTAAAGCGTAAACTGCGACACGACCAGCGCGCTGCCCTTCACGTCTAGCAGGGAACGATTCATTTTTCTCTCATCGTCCTCAAAGATTCTCAGGTGCGCGATCTTCTCGGCCATACTGACGGCGACAGCGGAGGCATCATTGCGGCCGATGCCAAGCAAAATCATGAGACCGGCCCCGATTTCTCCAGTGACGCGACCCTCTACGGTTACACATGCGCGGCTTACACGCTGGACAACGGCTCGCATTTCTCGAATTAGAAGAATTTTTGCTGTTGGCCCGGCTTCATCGGTTTAGCACTTAGCTCAGCTACCCAACTTGACGCGGATTTGCTCGAGGCGTTTCTGAAGTTTCGTGAAGTGCGATCCTGACCAGTAAACTTGTCCGCAACCGGTGCAACGCCGGAACTCCTCGTAATAAATCTTGGTGAGCGGTTCAAGCTGGCCGATCACCTTTTCTTTTTCAGCGGACTCCAGCAAAGCGTTGCAGCGCAAACAACGGCTGAATGGTGACGACATGGAGCCGGGATTGAATCGTCGGAGCACTTCGATGGTTTGTTCGAGTGGATTTTGCGAGCGCAGGAAGTAGCCGTGCTTCAAAGCTGCATGCATCAGCAGACGCCGGTCGCGGGTCAGGAGAGCACGATTATTCCTGCTGGCGATCTCCACCAATTGCCGATCTTCGGCTGCAGCGTCGTAAGCAACGTCGATCCCGAGCAAGCGGAGATCGCGAACGAGTTTGCCGAGGTGTCCATCCGCGACAAATTCCGTAATTGTAGGTGCTTGCAATCGTTTTTTTCTAAAGCCCGAAGATTGTATTCCAGGCGGATAGATCTCGATTTTCGCATCAGCCGTCACGGTGTAACCAAAATCGACCGCGTTTCCGTCAACCAAGATTAAATCGACCTCCGGATGCGGGATCCCGGATGACTCGATCACATCTTTTACCGAGGTCTTTTCGCTTAAGTGGCGCTCAACCCTTCCACTAGGCGTCCTTGATGGGAGAAAAAAATCGAGATCGCCATGGACATGCAGACAAACCGTAAACGGGTTCACGTCAATTCAGGATTCGCGCGTTGGCGTAAGCGTATTCAAAAGTAGTTGCACGCGGCCGGCCTTGTAGTTTGCCTGGCCCGAGCGGTTCGTCTTCGCCAAAATAACAGTCGATTTGCCAGCGGCGCAGGCCTCCGCCCGTGTCCATGATTTTCCACCGAGTGCTGCCAAAAACTTTCTGCACCTCTGGAGAAGACGTCTCGACAATGGCTCCGTGGCGTAAGTTGCCCTGGGTTGACTTGATCGCCGCGGAATAGCGGTCCACCAAAACGCCACCTCCTCCGGTAGGATGCGAAGCGAAGCCGTACGAACCGCCGCCGTCATAACGAAGATAATGTTGCCCGTTCACAGGCGTAACAATCCACCCGAAACCTTCCTTTTTCACTGAGCGAAGAAAATCGCGCGGATACGTTCGCCCATGTAATCCGGCTTTTGTGACAGGCGTTGCATCGAAGCCGCGCTCGAAAGTGAAACCAGTCTCTTTTGGAGTGTAATAGAGAGTGCAGACCACGAAGTATTCGCCTTTATGGCCTTGAGGACGCCGTGCTAGTTTTTCATTTTCGTAGGCGAGCCGCTGCACGACTTCAGGCCACGGAATGTCCGCTCGAAGCTGCGAATAGCTGGCTATTAAAATAGCGAAGCTCGCGGCCGTAGAGTTTATCAATCGAAAACCGATTCGATTGGTCCACCGATTAGGATTTCGATGGGAAGTCGTTTCCATTCGTATTCGTAAGGAGGTTGTTTCCATTGAAACTGCTCAGGATACATCTTGCGGATGTGCCTGATAATTTGTAATCCGGTAAGAAAAGGCTGGAAAGTTTCGCGGTCGATCACGTGCAATTGCGCGCCTCCGCAGAGTTCGCCGGCAAATTTGTGAAAGGTTGGTTGAAAATAATTTTCGCGAAAGGCCACACCCGGCAGATTCAGCGCGTTCAGATCGCTGCAGAGATCCTCTGCATTTATGAATGGTGCTCCAAAAATTTCGAATGGCCGCGTTGTGCCGCGACCTTCAGAAATATTTGTGCCTTCGAGCAGACACATGCCAGGGTAAACGGTCGCAGTCGCGAGTGTCGGCATGTTGGGTGATGGCATGACCCACGGCAGACCGGTTTGGTCAAACCACATCTGCCGCTTCCAGTTTTTCATTGCCAGGATCGATAATTCACATTTTGGAAATGCTTCTTGTCGAAATTGCTGTGCCAGTTCGCCGATTGTCTTTCCATGGCGAACGGGAATGGGATGCATCCCGACGAACGATTTATAATTGGCATTGAGAGTCGGTCCTTCTATCGCCACGCCGTTAATCGGGTTTGGGCGATCGAGCACAATAACCGCGATGCCCTGCTTTTCGCACGCACGCATGCACAGATACATCGTCCAGATGAACGTATAATAGCGCGCGCCGATGTCTTGAAGGTCTACGAGCAAACCATCGAGCCCGTTCAGCATTTCTGCAGTCGGCTCGCGGTGCTCGCCGTAGAGACTGTAAACAGGAATACGCAGACGCGGGTGTTCATAGCTTTTCCACTCCACCATGTTGTCCTGCGTCTGACCGAGGAATCCATGTTGCGGACCAAAAAACGCGGCAAGCTGAAAGAGATCGTCGTTGTACCTTTCCAGAATTTGCGATGCATGTTCAAACCGTGACGAGACCGATGCTGGATGCAGCAGCGCGCCGATACGTGCGCCGCGAAATTTCTTCGGCCAAAGTTCGTCGAGATGATCCAGCGGGATTTCAACGCGCACGCGGCTGTTCTATCACAACGTCGAGATTTGGGCGAGTTGTAGCGGTGCTCGCCGCGGCGAGCACCGACTAGGCGTTTGACACAAACGCCTCTACACCGGCTTTCGTTTCCGAATGCCAAAAATTATCAAAATCGCGATCACGGTGATTGCCGCGCACACCTTTGCGAACAATTCGCCATGTCGCGTATAGAAAGTTAGCTCCCTTTCAGTGGGAACTCTGACTTCGCCGGCGAGCACGCCTTCGGTAAATGTGCTGCCCGTTTCATCGCGTAATACCTGAGTGATGCGGCCGAACTCGTTTACAAAACAGGTGACCCCCGTATTCGCCGCCCGGACCATCGGGCGACGCGTTTCCACGCAACGAAAAATTGCGTTCGTCAAATGCTGCTGCGACCCAATGGAATACAAAAACCACCCATCATTTGTGAGGTTCACCAACAAGTTTGCGCCTCGAATTACGAATTGCCGCGTCAAATCGCCAATCGTGTCTTCGAAGCAAATCAGCGGCGCGATTTGCGCATCGGCATTCGAGAGGCGAAACAGCGTGTATCGTTTGCCCGCAGCGAAATCGCCTGGCACCCACTGGTTCGCTACTGCGGCGAACAGCGGAAAAGAATGTCGCAACGGAACGTACTCGCCAAACGGTACCAGATGCACCTTCCAATACACCTGCATCTCCTGCGTGGCGCCGGAAATCAGAACCGCTGCGTTATAGTCCTTGCCATTTTCCATATCGAGCGTTCCCAGAAGGAGATCTGTTTTTGAGGACGCGGAAAACTCGGTGACGAAGTCGTTGCTTTCCGTCGCTGGGTCGCGCACCGGATTGGGCATTGAACTTTCCGGCCAGATGAGCAGGGCAGGCGGCGGATTGGAATGGAGCGCGAGTTCGCTCAGTCGCTGAAAACGTTCAAAGACTTGGGCACTGAACTCCGGATCAAATTTTTCCTGCTGTGGAACGTCGGCCTGCACAGCGGCAACACGAAGCGGTTTCGTGGACGGACGATTTTGGACGCTATACAACCCAAACGCCAGAAGCCCAACGAGGCCAGCTAACGTCAGCGTAAGGTCAAAATGCGGTCGTACCTGGCGCGTTTTTGCTTCCAAATACAAACGAACCGGCGTCGTGACCGCGATGATGTTTGCGAACGTCACGACAAAGGACATGCCGGTTACACCGGTGAATTCGGCAATTTGAATAAGGGGCCATGTGTTGTGCAAAGAAACGCCGAGCCCGTTCCAGCCAAAGCCGCCGAACAACCACCCGCGGACCCATTCGTGCGCAGTCCACGCGGACGCAGCTAAAAA
>QHMS01000308.1 GCA_003217895.1 Verrucomicrobiota bacterium | reverse complement strand
GGTAGCGGCGAACGATACATGACCAGGATATTTTGACCGAAGTTCGTTGGTGAGCCGCATTGTGCGGGGGCCTGCGCGAATTCGTCATTCGCCAGGTAGATGCTGCCGCCGTTGGTCGGGTCGCCGTCGAACGCGTACCATTGGCGGTCAACGACTGCATCTGGGACGCCAGCATTGCTGCAAGTGGCGCTCGCGCCATGGTCGTCCGAGCGGGAAGTGCTAAAGTTTGCCAGCGTCAGGTCGGCAAAGTAGAGATGCCCCGCCGAGTCCACGCCAGTTTCGGTATCACCGCCGCCGGCGCAGGTGGTGTACTTCCCTTCAAGAGCGGTGGCGGCGACGACCCATTTGAAGGTCTTACCGCCGTCGAGGGAATGCCACACCCAACTCGTGTCCGACGAGAGTGAGCCGGGCACGCTGGTGTAGAGACGGTTCGGATTCGTAGTATCGACCCGCAGGCCCTGCTCGAAACCAACCCCGCCAATGCCGCTGATGATGGGATGCCCGAAGGTGAGCGGGGCGGACTTGGGTTTCGGTGCGGCGAAACTCGCCGCGGCGAGCAAGACGCCAACGCAACAAAGAGTGAAAGCCACGAAGGCGCGCGGATTAAAGAGACCAGACTGTGAAGTGGAGTTTTTTTTCATGGAGATTTTCCTTTTGTTAGGCTGAACTGAAGACTGTCGCTGAGACTTCGAAAACTTCGCCACCACCGGATGCCTTTTTCTCACATCACTCAAAATCCGCCGCCGAAATCTGCGGCCCAAAGTTGTTTCTTTCTGGTTTCAGAAGCGTGTCCGATTGAGCATTTGATCCTATGAACCGTGTTGATTCCCCGGAAAGGAGCTATTGCTCCATAATAATACGAGCGACGCGAAAGAACGATTGCAGCGGGCGCTTTCGCGTTTAAGGTGCGCTCTCTAATTCTTCGGATGCTTCAGACGATTCTTGCTCAGGCTCAAGCCGCGGCGCCTCAGGCTGTACCCGGCGGCGGTATCGGCTCGTTTTTCGTGCCGTTAATTTTCATTTTCATCATCATGTACTTCGTGATGATTCGGCCGCAGAAAAAACGGCAGGAGCAGCAACAGAAATTAACTTCAAGTTTGAAGACCGGCGATCGCGTGGTGACGAACGCCGGTATTCACGGCCTGATTTCCAATGTGAAAGAGAACACTGTTCTGGTGAAGGTGGCCGATAACGTAAAGATCGAGATGGACAAATCGGCAATCACGAACGTGCTGAAAGAGAGCTAATCAACTGAACTGATAAATCGGAATGACTCCCGCACTTACATTTCTTGTCGGGCTCGCGATGCTCGTCCTTTTCGGTTGGTACTTCGCTACCGATCAAGGGCCGCGGAAACGCCTCCTGGCAATGACACTGATGCTGTTGCTTGTGATTTTCAGCATCGCCACCATCTGGCCCCCGCAGAAAAAGATCGCGCTCGGGCTCGATATTCAAGGGGGCACGTCGTTCCTGATCCGGCTCGTGCCCGGCGACAAGCCGATCACCAAAGGAATGCTCGATCAGGCCGTGGAGGTGATTCGGAAGCGTATCGACGTTTTTGGAGTCAGCGAACCAATTATCAGTCCAGTCGGCGCCGATCGGATTCTTGTCCAGATTCCCGGCCTCGACACGGCGAAGATTCAGGAGGCGCGGGACCAGCTCTCGCGCGTGGCGAAACTCGAGTTCCGCCTGGTTTATCCGGATAATGGCGAGCGATTGCGCGAGATCGATGCAGGAAAGCAAGTCATTCCGCCGGAGTTCCGGATCGAAACTTACAAAATGCAACGTGAAGGCGAAAAACCGGTAGAGGAACGGTTGCTGGTAAAAAAGAAGGCTGACCTCTCGGGCGAGCGTGTTTCGAACGCGGGCGCTTCCTATGAAAAAGACGGCTGGGTAGTCCATTTGCGGTTCGATGCTGAAGGCGCCAAGCAGTTCGGCAACATTACCGCGGCAAACGTTCATCATCGCTTTGCGATTGTGCTTGATGGAATCATTCAATCCGCACCCGTCATTCAAGACGCGATTTATGGCGGCGACGCACAAATCACGGG
>QHMS01000307.1 GCA_003217895.1 Verrucomicrobiota bacterium | reverse complement strand
AAAGACTCGGCGAAATCGCCGAATGAATTGTGCGTTCGCGCACGTTGATTCAGCGGCGTGAAGGAACGCACTGAACGCCGCTACCCACTTGCGCGGGAAAGAATCAGCGGTTCAGGAGTGGGCAGGTGGTGCGTGCTCGAAAACGCGCGCCCCAAGAAACGGTGATTCGACCCACTTTGGTATCAACGCTGGAATTTTCGGACATTGTGCGGCAGTCGCTGGCGCAATCATCAGCGGCACAGCCACGGTGTGATGGCAGCTACTAGAAGCGATCAGCGTAACGGCGCATTCATGCAGCGATGCGCCGGTGGGATGAAGTCGTTCATGCAAATTCGGCGCAACCGAAAGACCTAACATTAGAACAATCGCCCCAGTAAGAACAACGGCAGCGGCGCCGGCACACCACCCCGATCGAATGGGAAGTGCGCAAGAGAGCATCGAGCGCGATTTTGCTTTTGAGCGATTTGTTTCGCAAGGAGTTTCTACGCACTACCGCAAACAGCATTGTCTCTCGGATGACAGAGTTCTCCTCCACACTGACTCATCGTCTGACTTCAAAAATCGTAAGCCACTGTACCGTAAAATCCGCGCCGCTGACCGAACTGGGGTGCGCCGACGCCGATGCCGCTGCCGTCGCGGAGTTCGTAAATTTTATCGAAGATGTTCACGACATCGAAACGGATGTTGAGTGCCGTCTTCGCCGTAATCTTGATTCGGCGCGACAGGCTGACGTTGAATGTCTCGTAGGGATGGTTCTTTTGAGTATTGGCGAAACCTCGGCGTAATCCGTTTCCATAAAGTCCGTCGATGGCCAGTCTCCAGTCGTTCCACGTGTACGAAACGCCAGCAGACCCAGTGAAACGCTGATCGTGGTCGAGGAAGACCCAGTTTTTCTTGATGTAAGCGAACTCATCCGGATCGAAAAGAAATTGCGCGGAACTGACGTTGGTCCCGCGCGCCCATTCGTAAGCGGCATTCAAGTACGCCGAGAACGGACCGTGATCGTAGCTTGAAGTGAATTCGCCGCCATAAATCTCGCCGCGCTTGTAATTGAACGACGAAAGAATGAGCGCTTCGCCGAATTGGCCTTCATCGAGAACCGAGTGCGAGCTTTTGTAGAAACCATCGATGCCTACATTGAAACCTTCGGCAATTTTCTGCGTCACGCCCACGTCGAAATAATGCGCGCGCTCCGATGTTACGGGGGAATCTTTGGTGATCGCTGATTCGTTGGTCGTCCCTGCGAATTTGGCGATCGTACTTTGCGGAACGCCTTCCAACGGCGGTGGCGTGAAATACCGCGCGTAACCGGCGTGCAGCGTCGTGCCTTTGAACGGTTCATAAACCACGTTGATCCGCGGGCTGAGTTGATTCTCATCAACAAACGCGTTCACGAAGTCGAGCCGGCCACCAAAATTAATCGTGAGCTGTTCGAAAGGCTTCCATTCGTCCTGCAAATAGAAGCCGTAGAAGTAGCCGTATTTATCGTGATTATCGACGATGCGCAGCGGAATCGTGCTCGTCTGATGGCCATTTTCATCCACCGGAAACACGAGCGTGACAGTGTCAACGGTTGCATATCCCTCCGTGAAAATGAAACCAGCGCGAAGCGTGTGTTGGTCGGTGAGTTTGTAGCTCGAATCGAATTCGATACCGTTCGAAAGAATGCCGCGATCGACTCGTGAGGCGACACCATTGAAAATGAGATCGCCCACGTCATCTGGTCGAAAAAGGATGGCGCTGTAGCGATTGAAAGCCGATGCCTGAAAACTGAAATCGCCTACGTGCTTTTGGTAAGTCAAAATCGCGTAGGTCGAATCTTCCGACTGGTTCTCGTCCAGCTTCGCCGAATCAAATGTCGATCTTGTCCCAACAGTGAAGGCTGGTGTCAGTCCGGGAGTATTGGGAATCTGGAAATCGCTGTGGTTGCCGCTGATCAGAAGGGTCAAGCGGCTCGTTGGATCAAAAATGTATGAAGAATAACCGAATAGCTTGTACTGATCTGTATCATCATGAATTGGGCTGCTGCTGCGCGTGGGATTTTCAATGCCAATGCCATCGTGCAAATAACTTTCCGTGCCGAAATAGCTGAGCTTTCCCAGCACACCACCGTACTCCAAGCTTTCCTTGATCGTGTCGAAACTGCCGACAAACAGCGAGGCTTCGCCTTGCTGAAACACCGCGCCGTTTTTGGTATGGATGTCGATCACGCCGGTGTTGCGGAAACCGAATTGTGCCGGAAGCGCGCCGGTGATCAGTGAAACGCTATCTGCAAAGCGCGTCTCGAGTTCCTGCCCGAAACCGGGAATGCTTTCAGGCAGGAGAACGTCGTCGATCCGGTATTGCAAGTTCGCGTGTTCGCCACGGACGTGAAGTTGACCGAATGAATCCTGCGCTACGCCCGGGAATCGCAGAATGGTTTGATTGAATGGAGCGGCCTCGCCTTGTGCCTGTGAATCGAGCCGGTCCGGCCCGACTGTGTAA
>QHMS01000306.1 GCA_003217895.1 Verrucomicrobiota bacterium | reverse complement strand
GCCGCCGGGGGCGACTACCGGATTCGAATTGATCGCGCCACCGACGCCGATTACGGCGAAGATTTTGTCTTTCTTAAGCGGAAAGGTGACCCACGCTTTCCAAGGAATGTCGAATGTATTCCACTTGGCATCACTTTGGAAGTAGGGCCCCGGGTCGATCTCGATACCTGCGCCGGCATGATCATGCACGACGTATTCAAGGGCTAGGAGAGCGTGCACAGTCTGAAGATGATCGGGCAAACCATTGTCGGTGCCGCCGAAATCGAACCGCTCGTACTCAACACCTGCCCGGAAATACCACTTCCCGGTGATGAGGAAGCGGTGCGCGTAGCTAAAATCATTGTATAGCGAATCGCCGTGGCCGAAGTCGCCTCTGACGTCGTAGAAATGGCTGCTGAACGTGTAGTCCATCTCATAATCAAAAAGGTCGCGGTGATTTTCGTCCGCTGGTGTGGGCGAAGGTTGCACCTCATATGTCGGCGGGCCTGCAATGGCTGAGACGCCGGCAGCGAGAAACAGGCTGATAAAGAACAGTCGTATGTTTTTCATAGGCTAAGGCGATTCGGATACATATCGCATGAGTGCGCTAATCCCGATGTATCGGATCGAAAATATTCTGGCAAGACAAAAATTCCACAACGCCGAGACGCGTTTCGGCGACACCGAGACTCGATCCGCCCGCGCCTCAGTCGAAGAAGGCGCCGACCCTCTCGTGCATAGCGTAATCGATCAGCCGAGCGACCACGGAGGCACCGGGACACGTTTTCTCTGGTATGCAAAGGAAGCAAGCTCCCGCGGCCAATGATCACCGCACAGTCCTGCCGCACACGATCTCCCGCCGGCGCATGCTCGCTACTTCTGCCGGCGCACTAGTTGGTGCCTCGATTGCAGCTCGCAGCGAGAGTGCGACAACGAACACTAATGTCGGCGACATGCAGCCGCATGTGAATTTCGCACTCGCTGGGAAGTCAGCGCTCGTTACGGGAGCAGCCCGGGGGATCGGCCGCGCCATTTGCGTTGCGCTCGCGTCAGGTGGCGCAGACGTGATGGGGCTGGATATCTGCGCCGTCGCTGCGTCGAATCTCGTCTACCCGCCGGCGAAACCCGAGGATCTCGAACAGACCGGCAAGCTCGTCACCGAGCAGAAGCGCCGCTGGATTGGAGTGAAAGGGGACATCCGCGACATGGCCACGCTGAAAAGCGCAGTCGAGCGCGCGGTGAAAGAATTCGGCAAACTCGACATCGCCGTGGCCAATGCTGCCATCCAAATCTATGGCCCTCTCGCCGAGATGCCGGACGAAAATTGGACGAACGTCATCGACGTGAACCTCAACGGCACGGCCAACACATTGCGTGCGGTTATTCCGCACATGCTCTCGCGTAAATTCGGCCGCATCGTCATTATCGCATCAAGCCAGGGGCGGCATGGATTCAAGAATGGCTCAGCTTATTCCGCATCGAAGTGGGGCGTGATCGGCCTTATGAAATCAGCCGCCTGGGAACTCGGCAAAGACGGCATCACGGTCAACTGCGTCGAGCCCGGCCTGACCGACACACCGCTGACGCGCAATCCCGGCCGTTGGAAAGAAGCGCTCAAGGAAGGCGGCAAAGAACCAAAGGAAAACCCGAGCGAACAGGAAGTGATGGCCGCCCGCTTGCCGCAATCAGTCATGGGCATACCGTGGATGCAGCCGGACGAAGTCGCGCCCGCGGTCGTGTTCCTCTGCACTGACGCGGCCAATCGTGTGAGCGGCGCTACCTACGATGCGACCGCTGGCGATAGCGTCAAAATCACGGCGTAAGAACTGGCCGCTGTCGGCGTTCACTCCGCTTTGCCTGGAAAGACGCGCTCGACCAGTTTCTCGAAGCGAGGGTCGCTGCGCAGCGGGTCGGCAGCATTGTCTAGCCCGTCACAGCATCTCCGTTTGCGCGTGCTGTTT
>QHMS01000043.1 GCA_003217895.1 Verrucomicrobiota bacterium | reverse complement strand
ATTCCAGTTCTCGTCGTGATCGACATCTCCCTCACGCCGACGCCAACGTGCAACAATGTTTGACCAGTATTTGGGAAATAAACGCAAGCCCATCGCCTCGTCGGCGGGCCCAAATTCATCAACGCCGCACCGAAAGAGATCGGGCCGCATTTCCAGCGCGCGCAGCGTGGCGAAACCTCCCATCGATCCTCCCATCGCTGCGATCCGTTTTGGATCCGCAATCCCTTGATCCACAGCCCAACGCGCTGCATCGATAACATCTTCCACCATCCCAAGCCCAACTTGAAGGTCGCCGGCGTTAAAGAACTTGATGCCGAAACCGGTCGAGCCGCGATAGTTCGCTTGCAAAACGGCATAGCCGCGGTTGGCGAGAAACTGCACTTCGGGATCGTAGATGTCAGAATCCCGGTCCCATGGGCCACCATGAATCAGAAGAACCAGGGGTAGCTTTTTTGGTTCGATTCCCGGTGGCGTTGTCAGGTAGCTGACCATCTCCAGTCCATCACGCGCCTTGAGGACCACTGGCTTTTTTGGTGCGAGCCGGAATTTCGCCAGTCCGGGATTCTCGGTGAAGAGTTGGCTAAGTTTTTTCGTCTCCCGGTCGTACTTGTAGAACGTGAGCGGCCCGTCACTTCGGCGCGACGCTACGATCCAGACGCGATCAGCGTCATCGCGACTAACAAGATCAATAAAGCCCGGCGCTTCGCGACTGATCGCCTCGAAATCTGGCTTTAATCTTGTATCGACGAAAAACCATTGCCGGCTGGTGTAGTTAAACCCAACCGCTTGCAGCGCTCCTGTAACGGGATGCCAAAGGACATACGGCTCCATTCCCAGCCGGCCAACATCGTTAAATTCGACGTCGCACCGCGGATCTTCAGCGATGACTTCAAGCTCGTGTCCGTCCTGCAAATCGACTCGAACTAATCTGCCTTTGTCTGAATGCAGCGCCGAATCGATCAACAGGCTTTTGCCGTCGGGATCAAAGCCGGCGACGAGCGAACCGTTCACGACTTGTCCGGCAAAGAGTGCCCGCTCAAACGGCATGACGACGAGGTCGCGCCATGGTTTATCTGCGGCATCGCGCACGCGAATGATCGTGCGACCGCTTTTCCCGTCGAAGGCAGTTGCGGCGCGAATGACGAAATTGTTATCGGCCCTCCAAGTCAAAACATCACCGGGATTCTGAGCTTCGAGGGCGATCGCGCCCGTTTCTAAATTCACCCGGTACATGTCAAAGACGTTTCGATTTCGCAGGTTAAACGCGACCAAGGCAGAGTCCGGGTGGCGCGAATCGGTGAGGACGTTCTGTGCGCGCACCCCGCGAAACGGCGTCAGATCCCGCACGTTGCCGTTCGTTAGGTCGGCTGAGAAAAGATGCGGAATCTCGTCACCGGCGTTGTCGTGGAGATAGAGGAGATGTTTCCCGTCTGCGGCCCAGGTATACCATTCAATCGGATCGCCGGTCTCGTGCGTAACGCAATGCGCATTCTCGGCATCGAGTGCACTCACCCAAACATTCAGCGCATTACTCTCATCGGGCGCGAGCCAGCTCAGCTGTGAACCATCGGGCGAAACTTTGGGGTCCGTCTGGGCCGGGTTTGCGAACAGGATTGCCCTGGGCATAAGGGGCGGTAACCCGGCTTGTGCAGAACAAAACGCCAGAAAAAGTGCGCAGAAGTAAAATCGCTTCACGACAGGCAGTCTTTATATTCAAGACGCCGCAAAGCGCCCATTTTGTTTATTCTCGTCTGGCGTTGCATTGGGAGAAGAATTTTGCGGCGCCCATCGACCGCCGCTAGAGTAACACGAATGCAAACTGAAGAGCTTGCCTACGTCATCGTCACGCCGTACTCGATGCGCAAATCGCGCACTGGGGGCATCGTTGGCCGGCTGATTTCCCGCACCGGACTGGATCTAGTCGGTGGACGAATGTTTGCGCCGGGCCCCGAGTTATCCCAGCGCTACGCTGAGACAATTGTCACAGAAACCGATCCGCGCCATCGGGCGACGCAGGAGCTAATTCGCGAGTACGTCCTGAAAAATTTCACCGGCGAAAAGAACGGCCAGCATGCGCGGGTATTGTTGCTCATTTTTCGCGGTCCGGATGGCGTGGAAAAGATTCATCGAACCGTAGGCCACATCGTGCATGAGCGCACCAGCGGCGAAACAATTCGCGATACCTACGGCGATTACATCACAGATGATTCAGGCAATGTGACTTATTTTGAGCCCGGCGTGCTGGCAGCTTTCGATCCGAAGGCAGTCGAGCGCGATTTGAAACTCTGGGCGGAGTTTTCCGATTCCGACGGCGGCATTCTGGATCGCACCGTCCGTTTTCCTGCGAACGCGCAAGTCGAAAAGACACTCGTCCTGATTAAGCCCGACAATTTCAAGTTCCCAAATCTGCGACCGGGCGGTGTGATCGAAGTGTTTTCGCGATCGGGCCTCACCATCATCGGCTTTAAGGTGCATTGCATGAGCGTCGCCCAAGCGGAAGAGTTCTACGGGCCTGTGCTCCCAGTCCTTGAGAAAAAACTCGGCCCGGAAAGCGGCCGCGAAAACTGGGAAAGCATCATTGAATTCATGGCTGGCCGAAAGCCAAGCGAATGTCCCAAGGAGGAACATGATGTCCCGGGAACGGAAAAATCGATCGCCATCGTTTATCAGGGCGTGGACGCGGTGCGAAAGATTCGCGACGTGCTTGGTCCAACTGATCCGGCCAAAGCCCCACCGGGATCAATTCGCCGCGAATTTGGCCAGACGATCATGATCAACGCCGCGCATGCCTCGGATTCCATTGAGAACGCGAAACGCGAAATGGCAATCATCCAGGTTGACGAGAATAATTTCAAACCTCTGATTGAAAACTTCTATCGCCGCCAATAGTGTGCGCTCCCACTTTTGAATAAGCCGACCACCATGGAAATTTCCGAACGCGCCGCTCAACTGACTCCTTCGCTCACTCTGTCGATTGATAGCAAAGCCAAAGCGATGAAGGCCGAAGGCATTGATGTGTGCGGCTTCGGCGCAGGCGAACCGGATTTCGATACGCCGGAACATATTAAAAAGGCGACAATCGAGGCGCTGGAGGCTGGTTTTACAAAATATACGCCCAGCGCTGGCATTCCGGAACTGCGTCAGGCCATCGCGGAAAAATTGGCGGCCGATAACGAGCTAAGTTACCGCGCCGCTCAAATAATTGTAAGCAATGGCGCGAAACATTCGTGTTACAACGCGACTCTCGCAACGTGTCAGCCCGGCGATGAAGTCGTCATCCCGGCGCCGTACTGGGTCAGTTACCCGGAGATGGTCCGATTAGCCGGCGCCGAGCCGGTGATCGTGCCCACAAGCGAGCGCAACTCCTGGAAAATGCGCGCCGAAGACTTTGAAAATGCAATGACCCCGCGCACCAAGATGCTGATCATGAACAGCCCGAGCAATCCGACCGGGTCGGTTTATACACGCGAAGAATTGCAAGCTATCGTCGATGTAGCCGCCGAGGAAGATATTTACATCTTATCCGACGAAATTTACGAAAAGCTCGTTTATGACGATGCCAAACATGTGAGCATCGCGTCGCTCTCGCAGGAAGCGTACGATCTCACAATCACTGTGAACGGCTTCAGCAAAACATACGCCATGACAGGCTGGCGCCTCGGTTATCTGGCGGCACCCGAGGCGGTGGCCAAAGCAGTCGATTCGATCCAGAGCCATACCACCTCGAATCCGTCTTCCTTTTCGCAGTATGGCGCGCTGGCGGCGCTAAGAGGGGATCAACAACCGGTGGCCGATATGCGCGAGGAATTCGATATGCGTCGCAATTACATGTTCGATCGCCTTTCGAAAATCTCGAATGTCACTGCGGTCAAACCGCAGGGCGCATTTTACGTGCTGGTGAACATCAGCCAGCTGGGGCTGAGCTCTCAAAATTTCGCCGACCGTTTACTGAGCAAAGCCAGCGTCGCCGTCGTTCCCGGGGCTGCCTTCGGCGATGACCGCACGATCCGGCTCAGCTACGCCACGAGCCTCGACATAATCAAAAAAGGTCTGGATCGCTTCCAAGATTTTTGCCGGACATTATGATCGGTCATCCCGAGTCGCGCAGACGACGAGGGACCTCGCAGTCGTAGCCTTCTGGAACTTGAGTCAGAAAATGGTGGCGCGCACGATGAAGCTCTGCGCGTTGTCGCTTGTGTGATCAAAGAGCTTTTGAGGGGTTTCCTCGCTTCGCTCGGAATGACAGAGTAACTGTTTTGTAATGCCCGGCCATCTCGCGCTCATTCTGCACGCTCATCTTCCCTTCGTTCGACATCCGGAACATGAACATTTCCTCGAAGAAGACTGGTTCTTCGAGGCGCTAACCGAGAGTTACATGCCGCTGCTGCGCATGATGCAGCGTTTGGTGGACGACGCTGTCCCGTTCAAACTCACGATGTCGTTCACGCCAACTCTGTGCGCGATGCTCGAAGATCAGCTTTTGCGGAAGCGGTATGTGCGGCACCTCGACGCGTTAATCGATCTCACTGCGCGCGAACAAAGGCGGAACCGTAAGCATCCCCAGCTTCGCGATCTCGCTGACTTTTATTTCGAGCTGTTCTCAGAGAACCGTCGTCTCTTTGCTGAGGAATGGAAATGCGATTTGCTCTCAGTTTGCCGCGAGCTACGCGAAACGGG
Source organism: Verrucomicrobiota bacterium (assembly GCA_003217895.1). Lineage (GTDB taxonomy): Bacteria > Verrucomicrobiota > Verrucomicrobiia > Chthoniobacterales > UBA10450 > Udaeobacter. The sequence continues at coordinate 3,315 of QHMS01000043.1, read as the reverse complement.
CGCGCTTGAAATCATCGCCAGCGCCGCCACGCACGGCGTGCTCCCGATTCTTCAACAGCAAGCGCCGCACGCGGCGCGTGCGCAGGTTCTGATCGGCCGCGATGTGTATGTCGATCTCTTCGGCGCCGAGCCGCGCGGATTTTGGCTCCCAGAATGTGCGTACGCGCCGGGCTTGGAAGCAGTCTTCCAGGAAGCGAATATTCGGTGGTTCGTTCTGGACGCACACGGTCTGTTATTTGGGAAACCGCGCCCGCGTCGCTCGATTTATGCGCCCTGTTATACGCCTGCGGGACCGGGGGCGTTTGCGCGGGACCCTGACACAAGCCGGCAAGTCTGGAGCGCGCACGAAGGTTATCCGGGCGACCCAGCTTACCGAGAATTTTATCGCGACATTGGTTTCGATCACCCCTTGGAACACTTGGGACCAATCGCACGCGGGAGCAGAAAATTTTCCGGCGTGAAATATCATCGGATCACCGGGAGCGATAATGAGAAACAGTTATATGATCGCGCGGCGGCGGAAAATGCAGCGGCGAAACATGCGACTCACTTTCTGGAACAGCGCCGCCAGCAAGTTCGCGAAATCAGCGAACTGGGATTTAATCCAATTATTGTAGCTCCGTTCGATGCGGAATTGTTTGGGCATTGGTGGTTCGAAGGACCAATTTTCTTGCAGAAATTCATCCGCCAGGCGGCATGCGAACCGGAGTTGCGGCTCACCACGCCGAGTGAATTTCTGGCGATGCATCCTACACAGCAGATCGTTGAGCCTGCTGCGTCCACCTGGGGCGAGAACGGCCATCTGGCAGTCTGGCTCGATCCCGCCAATGGGTGGATTTATCCGCATCTGCACGCCGCAGCGCAAAAGATGATAGAGCTGGCTCAACATGCTTCTTCGGTTGTAGGGCAACCACTCCGGTTGCCATGCCAAAAATCCCCATGCGAAGGGCCTGTCCTACAATTTACCGATCGCGTCCTCAAACAACTTGCCCGTGAACTTTTGCTCGCCCAGGCGAGCGATTGGGCATTTCTGATGAAAGCCGGGACCGCGCAGCAATACGCCACCAATCGCACTATCGATCATCTTGCTCGCTTCAATCGTTTACACGATCAGTTTGTCACCAATGGCGTCGACGAAGAATATCTGCGCGACTGCGAATGGCGCGACAACCTGTTCCCAAACGTGAACTGGCGATACTATGCGTAATCCCATGTCGAGCGAAGTTGAGGCATCCTGCCATGCAACTAACACCTATTGCCGCGGGATTGAGGGCCTGGCCTCGGGGCTTCGCCCGCTGCGTTGCAGCTTCGATTCCGCGGTGCTCCGCTTAAAATGACAACGACTCTTCATGCTGGAATTGTATTCGGTTTCGCGTGCGTTTCTGCAGTCCTCGCGCAAGAGCCGCCCGCGACGACGCCTTCGGCACCACCGGAAGAATCGCCTGCTCTCTCAACCTCCGAAGGGTCTCCTGCTCCGTCGCCTGTCCCAGAGCAAACATCTTCAGTTCTTCCTGGGAGAAGTGTGCGCATCAGTTTCGTTCCACCGCCCATGGAAGGGACCATCAGCCTCGGGATTTATGATAAAAACGGCAAACTCGTCCGCGTTCTGCAGCAACAAGCTCAACTGAATGAATTCGCCGTTGGCGCGGATGGACTCGTAACGCAGTGGGACGGCAAGAACGACGATGAACAGGACCTGCCTTCTGGAAAATATCATGCGCGCGGGTACATGATCGGCTCGCTCAAACTGCAAGATCTGGGCGAAAGTTCGCCGCCCGCGATTGAAAATGATGCTGGTGCCCCGGTCAAAGTGAGACTTGTCCGCAATCCCTTGCGAAGCGAGAAGAAACCCGTTGTCGAACTTGGTATCGCAGTCGACAGCGACGGAAGTTATCTGAAAACAAGCGATGGCCTGCCGCTCTTCACCGTAAGTGAGACACCGAATCTGACCCGGGCGTGGATCGCAAAGAAGAGCGACAGCGCAGTCGACGCCTGGCAGGATGACGGAACAAAAGTGCATCAATTCCGCGTCTCGAATCTTGACCAAATAATGGCCTTTGATTGCGGCGAGCTTGAACTCAAATGAACGCTTGCTGTAGCCATCGCCCTGTGGGCGACGCTAGGCTCATAGGTCTAGTAAACCAGCGTCGCGCTTCGCACAGCGAAGCGCCTACAGGCTGGTCACGAGGCAAAATCTCTGTTATTTAAGCGCGCGATGGCGACGCCCGAATTTCAGCAGACGCTTGGCAAAGTTGCCGGGTTTACTGGCACCGCGCTGCACACGGGCGAAAAGGTCACGCTCAAACTTCATCCCGCACCGGTGGACTACGGAATCAAATTCAAACGTAAAGATTTGCAGGACGAGCCAACCATCGATGCGAAGATCGAGAATCTGAAGATGGTCGAGCGCGCCACGACGATAGGCGAAGGCCCCATCCGCGTGCATACCGTCGAGCACGTACTCGCCGCGCTTTGGGCGATGGGCGTGGACAACGCCATCGTGGAAATGGACGCAAACGAACCGCCGATCGGCGACGGCAGCGCGCAAGCCTACGTCGACCTAATCAAGAAAGCTGGCGTGACGGCCCAGGACGAACCGCGAAAATTTTTCGATGTGCGCGACACGATGCACGTGGAATCGAAAACGGGCGCGCTGCTTGTTCTGTTGCCGGACAACAAGTTCCGCATCTCGTGCACTCATGCCGGACCAAACAATCGGTTCGCACAGTTTTTGTCGGTGGAAGTCACGCCGGCAGTTTTCGAACGCGAGATCGCCCCTGCCCGGACATTTGTTTTTTATGAAGATGTGAAACCGCTGATGGACAAAAATCTCATCAAAGGCGGCAGCCTTGAGAATGCGATCGTCGTGCGCGGCGAAGCTGTGCTAAGCAAGGAACCGTTACGTTTCCCTGACGAATTCGTCCGGCACAAAATCCTCGATATCATCGGTGACCTCGCGTTGGTCGGACGCCGTATTCGCGGTCATGTGGTAGCGGTGAAGCCTGGTCATGCCATAAACGCAGAGCTCGCGCGCTCAATCACGCGCGAGCAGACGCGTAGAAGCGCCTTGGCCGTGCCACGAACAATCCCGAGCGGCGACGGCGGTCTCGATACGGACCAGGTGATGCAGATCTTGCCACATCGTTTTCCGTTTCTCATGGTCGATCGCATTCTCAGCTTCGAAACGGAGACGAAATGTGTGGGCGTGAAAACGGTCACCATTAACGAGCCGTTCTTTCAGGGACATTTTCCCGGTCACCCCGTGATGCCGGGCGTTATGCAGGTGGAGGCCATGGCGCAGGTCGCGAGCATCCT
>QHMS01000041.1 GCA_003217895.1 Verrucomicrobiota bacterium | reverse complement strand
GTGGGAACTCCAACACCGACGGCAACAGCGACACCGACTGCTACAGCGGGACAGTGCAGCTGGTCCGCCGGTCCGAACCTGCCTACGGTGTTGGTTAGAGCGGTTGGGGTTTACTTCCCCGACGGCAACTTCTATACCATGGGCGGCCGCACCGCAGATACGGCAGGCTCCGACTTTCAGCATGTACTTAAATACTCACCTGGGACCAACACCTGGACCCAGATGGGCGTGACATTGCCCGACGCCACGATGAATAACATGGCTTGTGGCGTGCTCACTCTCGGAGGCACTCCTGAGATCTATTGTGTGGGCGGCTCCCAAGCCGGGCAGACCACAGCCGCTGCCCGCGTGTTCTACTACAACCCTGCTACCGACACGGTGGTCACGCTGACCGGCGCAGACAACTGGCCCGGGAATGCCGCAGGCACAATCCTGCCTGGTGGGTTCGCCGAGACGGGCAACAAGATGTATATTTTGGGCGGGTTCAACATCAACGTAGCCTCCACCAACCAGATATGGCAGTTCGATCCCAATGGTGCGGTAGGCGCCAAGTGGCTACAGAGAGTGAACACGCCGGAAGGGATCATGTATGCACCGACAGCCGCCATAGGTGGGATCATCTACGTGGGAGGCGCCTCGGATTACTCCGGAGGCACGGTGATCGACACTACCAACTCCTTCAGCTTCAACCCGACGACTAACACCACCGGCGCCATCGCGGCGATACCGCGTGCCACGGGTGAGACGCGAGGACTTAACTTCTGCAACAGGATGTATGTGATGGGGGGCGGTCGAGTGACGCCCAATCCTTCCACCGAGGTGGACGTCTATGATCCGGTTAGCAATACGTGGTCACTGGGTCTGCCGTTTACGACTCCACGTCGCAACTTTCCAACTGATACGGATGGCACTAACAACATCTGGCTTGGAGGTGGTTATGCCAGTGACGGCGTGACCCCGTTGAACTCGATGGAAATCTTCCATTGTCCCGTCAGCCCTTGCGGAGGAGTATCGCCAACACCGACCCCTACGGCTACGGCTACAGCTACAGCCATGGTGTCGGCGACACCGACAGCGACACGTACACCGACGCCGACACCAACAGCGACAGCCACGGCTACTGCAACCACACCTCCAGCTACTCCGACGCCCACCGCGAGGGCCACTCCGACGGCAAGGCCTCGTCCGACGCCGCGGCAAAGGCCATGAGGAAGAAGTGATTGGTGATTGGTGACGAGTGATGAGTTGTAGCCGGGATCGGTGATCCCGGAGACGAGGGCTAGTTTGCAAATCTGGGTCGGCATCAACGATGCCGGCTACAGCTGAGCCTTTGCCCCACAGTCGCGGGACCGCGACGGGTCGTCATTCGACATTCGCGGCTTCGTGATTTGGTGGGGTCACCCGCGAAATCCAGGGAGAAAAAATCCAAAAATAATGTTGACACGTTTTCGCGCGTTCAGGTAAAAACAGGGCTCCACTTTTGGAACCGAGGGAAATTAACAATACGGGAAAAAACGGGAAAAAGAAAAATTGCGTTGATACGCCCCCGAGCGTCTCGACGTAGACCAGCAATCAACCCACACTCCATCCCATGAAAAAGAAATCCGCATCTCAACCTGCCCGCCGTAGCCTTGGCGAAGGCGGGTTCTTCAAACTCCGCATCTTACTTGGCATTCTGCTCTGCTTTGCTGCAGTCACAATTGTTGTGCTCGCGCAGCCTCGCTCTGTGCAATCAGGTCCGGCAGGAGCCGGACAGCCACTCATTCGGGCACAATATCGCGGCCTGTTGCCAGTGGTGAAGTTCGATATTTCGCCGCCATTGCGCGACATGAAGCCCTTAAAGCAAAAGGAATGCACCATGCGCGAGGATGAGGAGCGCGGCCCGATTCCCGCCGGACCGGTCGGACCGGTCGTACCCGACCCGGTCGTCCAGCGGGTGCTGGGCAAAATCGGCATACCGGGACCGATCATCAGCTTCGACGCCTACAGCAACATGTGTGGCTGCCAGCCGCCCGACCCGAACGGCGCGGTCGGCCCCAATCACGTGGTGGTTATAGACAATCTGCATTTCCAAATCTTCAACAAAAGCGGCGTATCGCTTTTCGGGCCGGCAGCGAATAATACGCTTTGGAGCGGCTTTGGCGGGCCGTGCCAGACTGAGAACGCCGGCGACCCTGTTGCCGTTTATGATCAGCTCGCCGATCGGTGGTTGCTTGCACAGTTTACCGCCAACGGACCGACGTACTTTGAGTGTGTCGCGGTTTCACAAACAGCCGATCCAACTGGGAGCTACTTTCGGTATGCGATTTCCACAGGAACCAACTTCCCCGATTACCCGAAGGGTTCGATGTGGCCGGACGCCTATTACTTCAGCACCCGCGAATTTGCAGGGTCCAATTTCGCCGGCGTAGGCGCGTATGCGCTCAATCGCGCCGATGCGATCGGGGGCGTTCCTAACCCGCGAATTATCTCATTTTTAGCCCCGCCAAACCCGTTGTACACTGTCGGTGACGGCCTGTTGCCGTCTAATCTCGACGGGATGACGCAGCCGCCGGTCGGAAGTCCTAACTATTACCTTGGCACACAGGACAACAATGCTTCTTATGGCGCGCCACTAGATGCGATAAACCTGTGGAAGTTCCACGCCGATTTTATCAATCCTCCGAACTCGACTTTCACGCTGACTAACACGTTGCCAACAGACCCTTTCAACTCGATCCTGGCCCTTTGCGGTGGCGGGCGCGCGTGTATCCCGCAACCGGGCACAACTAATCGAATCGATCACCTTGGCTACCGGCAACGGCCTACGTTTCGCAATGCCTATCGCAACTTCGGCAGTCACGAGTCGCTGGTGACCAATCAGTCAGTGTCCGCAGGCACGGGGCCAAACGGCGAAGTGTCAGGTGTTCGCTGGTACGAGCTGCGTAGTCCCAATAGCGGTCCGGTAATTTTCCAGCAGGGCACCTATGCGCCGGGCCTGACGGATGGCATTCATCGCTGGATGGGCAGCATCGCCATGAATTTACTCGGCGATATGGCCCTCGGCTTCAGTGCCGCTAATGGAACTAATCCATCCGTGTTTCCCAGCCTTTATTACACAGCCCGACACGACGGTGATCCGCCCGGCCAGATGACACTCGGGGAAGGATCCATTATTAATGGGCCGGCATCGCAAACTAGTGGCAACCGCTGGGGCGACTATACTTCTCTTATCATCGATCCAGTCGATGACACCACGTTCTGGTACGTCAACGAGTATCTGCCCACCAACGGTAGCACCTGGCGAATCCGCGTCGGTTCGTTTAGTCTCACAGGCGCAAGCCCGACACCGACGGCAACGGCCTCACCAAGTTCGACTCCGACTTCGACGCCAACGCCGACACCGTGTGGCACTGGAACAATCGTCAACGGCGGATTTGAGACTGGCGACTTCACCGGTTGGGTGATTGACGGCCACGTCAACGATCCGGCAGTCGTCACCAACTTTGCGCACACCGGAACCCATTCCGCATTCGCAGGCGGCAACCCACAAGCAAATACCTATTGCGAGGAGAACAGTAACGAGCCATTGGGAGACAGCTCATTCTATCAGCAGTTCGGGCCGGTGCCTGCCAGCGCCACACTTAGCTTCTGGCACAAGGACTGCACTAATGACACGATAGCGTTCGACTGGCAGGATGCTTACATCACCGATAGCAACGGCAACATTCTGCAAACGATCTACCATCTGTGTGATACTGCGGACTGGACCAACCAGACGGTGAACATGGCGGCAGATGCGGGGATGACAGTGCGCATCAAGTTCCTGACGCACCAGGATGGGTTTAACCCTCCAGGGGATACTACGGGGCAGTGGGTGGACGATGTGCAGTTATTGGGGCCGTGCGGAACGCCTTCGCCAACACCAACAGCTACAGCTACAGCTACCGCTACCGCCATGGCTACGGCAACCGCTACCGCGACGGCTACGGCTACACCGACACCAACACCTACACCAACACCAAGGGCAACTCCCACACCAAGGCCTCGTCCGACGCCGCGGCAAAGGCCGTAGTTGAGAGTGATGTTCGCCAGATGATTATTGATTAAGATTCTCCACAAATTTGAAACGCCTGTAGGGGAAGCTGCCAGCTTCCCCTACAGCTCATAAGAGCCATGAAAATGAAGCTATTATCCACTTACCATCAACTGTCAGCTACTGTGCTCATCTCGATCGTGGCCGTTGCCACGAGTTCCGGACAAGTGGCGCCGACATGGGACCCACACACCAAAAAGCCACTGGAAAAATACGATAACGCGCCGGCTCCGTACATCTACCGGATCGAGACCTCGCCGCGAATGATTTCGCGGTTTGGCGGTTTCCTCAGCTACCAGGCAAACGTGGATCAGAATGGAAATAACATCCTCGGTGACGCTGCGAACGAATGTTCGATCTCGGTTGATCCAACGAACGGCGCCAGGATGGCAATCGGCTGGAGACAGTTTAACAGTGTATCGTCCAACTTCCGGCAAGGCGGCTGGGGCTATACGACCGACGGAGGCATGCATTGGACGTTTCCCGGCGTCTTGGAAAATAATGTGTTCCGGAGCGATCCGGTAACGAACTCAAATGAAACAGGGACCTTCTTCTATCTGAGCCTGCTACAGACATTCTGTGACAATATATATCGCTCGACCAATGGCGGCCAATCCTGGACGGAGCTGCAATCCGATGGCCTTGCCGGCGGAGGAGACAAAGAGTGGTTTACCATTGATAAAACCAACGGCCCGGGCCACGGCTTCCAATACCAGAATTGGGATACCACGACCTGCAGCGGCGGCGGTCAGTTTAGCCGGTCTACTGACGCCGGAGTCACCTGGCAGGCTAGCATCGGTGTTCCACAGGATACTGACATAGGAACTCTCGACGTGGACACAAACGGAAATCTGTTCATCGGCGGTGAAGGCGAATTTAACAATTTCTTTTACTGTCTTCGTTCGAGCAACGCGCAGATCGGGAATCAAACACCCACATTTGACCAGGTGACGTCAGTCAACATGGGCGGCACCTTGTCCGGTGGAGGGATAAATCCCGCAGGACTGGATGGGCAGTTGTTCCTGGCAATCGATAAATCCGGCGGTCCGACTAACAACAACATTTACATGCTGGCCAGCGTGCAGCCACCAGCGCAGAGCTTCACGGAAGTGATGTTCGTGCGCAGCACCGACGACGGACTAACCTTCAGCGCGCCGGTGCGGGTCAATGACGATGCCAATCACCAAAACAAATGGCACTGGTTCGGCACATTCGCGGTAGCACCCAATGGACGCCTCGATGCTGTGTGGTACGACACGCGCAACGACTCCGGCAACCTGTTGTCGCAGCTATTCTATTCTTACAGCACCGACGCGGGCGTGACGTGGTCGGCTAACGTAGCTGTAAGCCAGCCATTTAATCCATCTCAAGGTTATCCCAACCAGAGTAAGATCGGGGATTACATCACGATGGTGTCAGATGCTACGGGCGGCAATGTAGCGTATGCAGCTACGTTCAATTTCAATCCGCAAACGAACCAGCACGAAGAAGATGTATATTATGTCCGGGTATTCCCCGGTGGACAAAAAGCCACACCGACGCCAACACCTACTCCTACAGCTAGTCCAGCGCCCACGTGTGACAGCGGCCTAATTCAAAACGAAGGTTTCGAGACTGGCAGCTTCCCGCCATGGGTGATTGACGGCCACAGCAACGATCCGGCAGTCGTCACCAACTTTGTACACACGGGAACTCATTCCGCATTCGCAGGCGGTAACCCACAAGCAAACACCTATTGCGAGGAGAACAGTAACGAGCCATTGGGAGACAGCTCATTCTATCAGCAGTTCGGGCCGGTGCCTGCCAGCGCCACACTTAGCTTCTGGCACAAGGACTGCACTAATGACACGATAGCGTTCGACTGGCAGGATGCGTATATCACCGATAGCAACGGCAACATTCTGCAAACGATCTACCATCTGTGTGATACTGCGGACTGGACCAACCAGACGGTGAACATGGCGGCGTATGCGGGGATGACAGTGCGCATCAAGTTCCTGACGCACCAGGATGGGTTTAACCCTCCTGGGGACACCACGGGGCAGTGGGTGGACGATGTGGTGCTAATTGGGCCGTGCGGAACGCCATCACCGACACCAACGGCTAGTCCGACAGCAACAGCAACGGCTACGGCAACGGCTACTGCAACAGCAACAGCTACTGCAACAGCAACAGCCAGTGTGCAGCCAACTGCTACACCGACTCCTACTTCTACGCCTAGAGTAACGCCGACCCCGAGGGTTGGGCCGACTCCGAGGGTTCGTCCCACTCCGCCGCCCAGGCCGTTGGGTCCGAGCTCCCGCTGATCGGTGAAAAGTGATCGGTGATTGGGGAGCGCACGCGTCTCGCGTGTTGGCGATGGCGTCCTCGCGATCGCGGACTTTTCTTGAGACTTAGCCGCACCTCAAGCGGGCGACATTCAAACAAAAGACTGTTTCGGCGCGACGCCGAAACCAACACGCGAGACGCGTGCGCTCCCCAGAAACATCGCTACAGCGAAAAAACCCAGATTTCAATTTTGTTACCAAAAATTTTCCTAGATAAGTCTCGACAAGATTCGTGTTCTGAATTAAGAAAAGCGCTAGCGAGGTGGTTCGAGATTGGACAAGTCGGGAATCGCTTCGACGGTTCAGCGGTCCAAATACCTCGTTAACGCAGTGACGTAATTCGATTATGAGATCTTCCACAGCTTCCACCACAGTCCCATTGATTTGTCTGCTCTCGCTGGCGGCTTTTACCAGCGCTTCGGCCCAGCTCGCGCCCGCGCACCCGGCGCCTCGAGGCGAGCCACTGGAAACGTATGACAACCCGCCCGCGCTACCTCGAAAGACCGAGACTTCGCCGCGAATGATCTCAGTGTATGACGGGTTCATCAGTTATCAGGCGAACGTCGATCAAAACGGCCAGAATATCCTAGGCGACGCCGCTAACGAATGTCCGATTTCCGTTGACCCAACAGATGGAAACAAGATGACAATCGCCTGGAGGCAGTTCAACGATGTTACCTCCAACTTCCGGCAGGGCGGCTGGGGTTATACCACCGATGGCGGCGTGCATTGGACATTCCCCGGTGTCTTGCAGAACAACGTCTTTCGCAGCGACCCGGTAACAAAATCCAATGAGGTGGGGCAATTTTTTTATCTCAGCCTCCAATCAAACCAACAACAATCGTTTTTCTGCGACGACTTGTGGCGGTCAACAAACGGCGGCCAAACCTGGGTGGAGCAGTCGCCCGACCGAGGCGGGGGTGGCGGCGACAAGGAGTGGTTCACCATCGATAAGACCAACGGGCCGGGGCACGGCTTCCAATACCAGTCCGACGATGGTTTTAACTGTAGCGGCGGCGGCGTGGAATTCCAACGTTCTACTAACGGCGGGGTCACCTGGCAAACGCCTATCGCAGTTCCCGGTTCGCCGATATACGGAACGCTTGATGTAGATACCAACGGCAACGTGTTTGTTGGTGGTTGGAGCGGGGGCGCAACATTTCGCTGTGTGCGCTCGAGCAACGCGCAGATCGGAGGTCAGACACCGGGAGTAGGGCTTTGTGGGCAGCTGTTCCTGGCGATCGACCGCTCCGGCGGGCCGACTAACAACAACATTTATATGCTGGCTAGTGTGGAGCCGTCCGGACGCAGCACGACCGACGTGATGTTTGTGCGCAGCACCGACGGTGGACTGACCTTCAGCGCACCACTCCGGATCAATGACGATGGCCTTGCGAACAAGTGGCATTGGTTCGGCACATTCGCCGTCGCGCCGAATGGACGTCTGGATGCTGTGTGGTATGATTCGCGCAACGCTTCGAATAACACCGACTCGCAGTTGTTCTACTCCTATAGCACAGATGCCGGAGTTACCTGGTCGCCTAACGTGGCGGTGAGCAATCCGTTTAATCCATTCGAAGGCTATCCGAACCAGAGCAAGATAGGCGACTACATCACCATCGTATCAGACAACACCGGTGGCAACGTGGCGTATTCGGCTACGTTCAACTTCAACCCAAACCGGGGCCAGCACGAAGAGGACGTTTACTACGTTCGCGTATCGCCATCAGGCGGGGCGACACCGACTCCGACGGCTACCGCTTCGCCGACAGCTACAGCTACCGCAACAGCGACATCCACCGCTACTGCGACGGCTACAGCTACTTCCACTCCGATGGCTACCGTTACGCCAACCGCTACTGCCACGGCTACACTTTCGCCTAGCGCTACACCTACTGGCACGCCCAGAGCGACGCCCACGCCAAGGACTGCGCCGACACCGAGAATTCGCCCCAGTCCGCCGCCGCGGCCGGTCTGAGCCCAGGACAGCGCACGTCCTTGGTTCAACGGCTCAACGCCTCAACGACGCAATTCACGCAACCCGATATGAAATACTCTACAGTTTCTACTGCGCCCTCATTGATTTGGCTGGTCTCGCTAACCGCGCTCGCCACGGCTTCAGGGGAAACAGCGACATCGCGGCTGAACCCGAAGGACCACGTGGAAAAATACGATATGCCGCCTGCGTACATTTACCGGCTGGAGACGTCGCCGCGAACGGTCTCGCCCTATGGTGGGTTCATCAGCTACCAGGCGAACGTCGATTCTAATGGAAACAACATCGTCGGCGACGCAGCAAACGAACCCTCGATAGCGGTTGACCCGACCGACCGCAACAAGATGGCAATCGGCTGGAGGCAGTTCAATACCTGGACGTCCAATTTCCGGCAGGGCGGCTGGGGGCTTACCACCGATGGCGGGATTCACTGGACTTTCCCTGGCGTCTTAGAACCCGGTGTTTTCCGCAGCGATCCCGTTCTGAATTCGAACGAGCTGGGAACCTTTCATTATCTCAGCCTTCGAGGAGACAATTTTTGTGACAACATCTGGCAGTCCACCAACGGCGGCCAATCATGGACCAGTTTTGCGGGAACAAGCGGAGGCGACAAGGAGTGGTTTACAATCGATAAGACCGGCGGGCCAGGTCACGGGTTTCATTACCAATACTGGACGAGCTACTATCCTTGCAGCTCGGGCGAATTTAGTCGTTCCACAGACGGCGGCATGACCTGGCAGACTCCAATCAACATTCCTCATGGGGTGATACATGGGACGGCTGACGTGGATACCAACGGCAATCTGTTCATCGGCGGAGAGGATCTGGTTGACGTCACTTTTTGGTGCATCCGCTCCAGTAACGCGCAGTTTGGCAATCAAACGCCAACCTTTGAACAGGTCACTCAAGTGAATCTGGGGGGTGTGCGGGTCGGTGGCAATGTAAATCCAGGAGGATTGACCGCGCAGATTTTCATGGCAGTGGACCGTTCCGGCGGTCCCACAAACAACAACGTTTACATGCTGTGCAGTGTCCGCCCGCCCAGCTACAGCAATGGCACCGATGTAATGATTGCGCGCAGCACCAACGGCGGCGCCAGCTTCAGCGCGCCTGTTCGTATCAATGACGACGCTACCACCAACAAATGGCACTGGTTTGGCACATTTTCAGTGGCGCCGAATGGGCGGCTTGACGCGGTGTGGTACGACACACGCAACGATGCAGGCAACCTCCTCTCGCAGTTATTCTACTCCTACAGCACCAACGGCGGCGCGACGTGGTCAGCAAACGTTGCCGTGAGCCAGTCCTTTGATCCCACTCAAGGCTGGCCGAACCAGAGTAAGATAGGTGATTACATCACGATCGTATCGGATAATACCGGCGGTAACGTAGCGTATTCGGCTACTTTCAACTTCAACCCCAGCCGGGGACAACACGAACAGGACGTCTATTACGTGCGCGTATCGCCAACGGGCGGAGGCACCCCCACGCCGACTCCTACGTCTATTCCAACAGCAACTGCTACGCCGACCCCGACAGCTACACGCACGCCAACCCCAACAGCTACGGCGACGGCAACAGCCACTGCTACGGTGACGCCGACAGCTACACGGACGCCCACACCGACACCGACGCCAACGGCGACAGTTACAGCCACGGCGACGGCGACACCGACAGCTACCCGTACGCCGACACCCACACCAACAGCCACAGCGTCTCCGACGCCAAGCCTATTCGAGAGTCCTACGGCAACGGTGACACCGACACCGACAGCTACAGCAACAGCGACTGCAACAGCGACTGCAACAGCTACGCCAACTTCTACTGCCACACCGTTCCCAACGTCAACACCTACTCCTACACCAACCGGCACGCCGCGAACAACGCCCACACCCAGATCTGAACCGACCCCGAGGACTCGTCCCACTCCTCCACCTCGGCCTCTGATTTCGATACGGTGAAACGATAGGTGAAACGCGTTGTCTAACGCCGGGAGTTCCCGCCTAAAGAGCGGGCGTGCAAGCGTTCGAGTGAATTCTTGCGACTGCGGCGATTGATTGAGCCATTGTCTTCCGGAGAGAAGCCGATTCATCTGTGTAAAAAAAGGCGTGCGAACCGGCAGGTTTGAAGGTTTTACGGGATATTCGCCCGCGGCTACAGCGCCAGGTTTCGATTTTTTTACCAAATATTCGCAAATATTTCTCGACAACAACGCTGTTCTGGACTACGGGAGGCGGGCCAGAGCGGCGATTCGAGATTGTAGATTGAGCATGACTAGTCTTCGAACGCTTCCCTGGCCCGCCGCAGTTCGCCGGGGCGACCGAAGGCGACAATCATTTAATGATTCAACGACCCGCTATAGCTATGAGATCCTCTGCCGTTTCGACCGTAAATCTATTCGTTTGTCTGAGTTTGCTGGCCGCGCTTGCTACCGCTTCAGGACAAGCGCTACCCCGCGAAGGTCGCATGACCGAGCCACTGGAAAAACCCGGGATGCCGCCTGCGCCGGTGGGCACTTACCGCCTGGAAACCTCACCGCGAATGATCTCGCCGTATGGCGGCTTCATGA
>QHMS01000042.1 GCA_003217895.1 Verrucomicrobiota bacterium | reverse complement strand
CGGCTTGTTCCACTGTGTCAGATCCACCGGCGTTCTATGCGGCGTCTTACACGGCTGGCGCGTTGAGTACTGGCACCGATACCATAGCTTCTTTTAGCAGCCGGGGTCCGGTCACCCGGGACGGCAGCGGGCGGATCAAGCCGGATATCACTGCTCCTGGCACTGGCACGCGTTCGGCTAGTAACTCCTGCGATAGTTGTTAT
>QHMS01000305.1 GCA_003217895.1 Verrucomicrobiota bacterium | reverse complement strand
GCCTCCGGCGCAGAACGCCTTAGGCTTGCCACTAATAGTAACTCGCAGACTCATTAAGCAAAAGGCACGCCATCACCAGCTTGCGCCAGCTTTGACACCTTGTAAGCACATCATTTCAGGTACTATTTCACTCCGCTCGCAGCGGTTCTTTTCACCTTTCCCTCGCGGTACTTGTCCACTATCGGTCGCCAATGAGTATTTAGGCTTACGCCGTGGTCGGCGCAGATTCATACGAAGTTTCACGTGCATCGTATTACTCAGGAAATCCCTAGGCGTGCTTTGGTTTTCGGTTACGGGCCTTTCACCCTCTATGGCGCAGCTTTCCAGAAGCTTCACCTAACCTTTGCACTACCACGTCGGGCTCCTACAACCCCTACCGATAAATCGGCAGGTTTAGCCTGTTCCGCTTTCGCTCGCCACTACTGACGGAATCTCTTTCGATTTCTGTTCCTCCGGTTACTGAGATGTTTCACTTCACCGGGTGTCACGATGCTTCTGCTATGAATTCACAGAAGCTCGAGCAGGTGTTATCCCACTCAGGTTACCCCATTCGGAAATTCACGGGTCAAAGCGTGTTTGCCGCTCTCCGTGACTTATCGCAGCTTGCCACGTCCTTCATCGCCTATTGGCACCAAGGCATCCATGATGCGCTCTTTGTAGCTTGATCAATCTGTTCAGCCCCGCTTGCGCGGGACCGAGATTCTTTGATAACTGAAACTCTCCGGCTGAAGATCTTAACCTTCAGCCGCTTTGATTTCAGACTCAGCTCTTAAAGTTGTACTTTCTTACTACCCTGTATGTAGATGTCAAAGAACCAGCCGTTCACGCACATTTGAGACGACAAAAAAACTCAACCTCGTCCGCGCAGTGTCCCGCCTTCGCACAAGGGCTACGGCGGGCAGGCGGGACAAAATTGAGTTTCCAATTTGCAGTCCCCTCGTGTACGTAGAACGCGCTCCCAATCATTAGGAGTCCCGCTTCCGGCGGGACAAATAAGATAACAACGGATCACCGACGGTCAATCATATTCGGATGGATTTTTATAGGAATTTTTTGCTATTCACATGCGCTTGGTGTAAAGACGCTTACAGGGAATTGCCTGCCCATTGATCCACCGCGAATGAGCAAAAATTGCGCCTTGCGGGCGACGCGTGTCAAACGCCCGCTGCGAATCCGCAAGAATCGCCGAATCTCTGGATGGCGAGGGATCGGCGCCGTTCGCCCGTTGGCCGGATTTATTTAGAGATTATGTTTTGCGGCGTGTCGTCTTAGATAGCAACCAGGTCGGTCAACTCGCGCAAAACCTCGCGCCACTTCACCAAGATATTGTTATTTCTTCTCGCTCGGTCGGGACAACGGCGCTGTCGCTCGACGACGGACCACCGTTATCAGAGGCCGCCCCTTATCATTTTACGTTTGACACACGGGCAAGATTTTTTCAAAACTCGGGCTCGCTAACCGGATCTGAATCAGGCTGAGGACATTTCCCCGCCAGGTCTTTCGCTTGGTTCCAGATCTTCACTCTGCACAACCGAACACGGCGGGGAAATTGAAAGGAAACATGCTATGCGCAGACTGATCAATATGAAAAAAGGAACTCCGGTTTTTCTCGTCGCGCTCGTGCTCGTCTCGATTGCGCTTTGGTCCAGTACCGAAGCAGCTCTACCGCCGCCTCCACCGGATGGCGGCTATCCCGGCTTCACCACCGCCGAAGGCACACAAGCTCTCTTTAACCTTACCACCGGAGTCGAAAACACCGGACTCGGTTTTGCGGCGCTCAATATGAATACCACGGGCAATTTCAATACAGCGGTCGGTGTTGTCGCGCTTGTTAACAATACCTCCGGTGGCGCCAATACCGCGACTGGTGTTGCTGCGCTCCGTGAAAACACCACCGGCTCCTTCAACACGGGCTATGGTGGTAACGCCCTTGCCGACAACACCACGGGCAAACAAAATACCGCCACCGGCGTGAGTGCGCTCTTTAGCAACCACACGGCGGACAACAACACGGCTACCGGTTTTAATGCTCTCTCTTTCAATACCACCGGAACGCAAAATACGGCGACCGGCGCGTTTGCGCTGTTGCACAACAGCACCGCCAACAACAACACTGCCGACGGTTACCAAGCGCTGCTTACCAACAGCACAGGAAAGGAAAACACTGCGGTCGGCGAGAGTGCATTCAAAACCAGCGATGCGGATAACAATACTGGCGTTGGCTTTCAGGTAGCCTTTCACACTACGAGTGGCGACGGCAACACGGCGGTTGGTCATCACGCTCTGCTAAACAACTCAACCGGCTCAAACAACACCGCGCTCGGGAGAAGCGCTGGAGTTAATCTCACTACCGGCAGTAACAATATCGACATCGGAAGCCTCGGTGCAGGAGGCGAATCCAACACCACCCGTATCGGAACCCTGCAAACGAGGGCCTTTATTAAAGGTATCAGTGGCACTGCGGTGACAGGCACAGGGGTTGTTGTAAACGCTGCCGGTCAACTTGGAGTCGCGCCCT
>QHMS01000040.1 GCA_003217895.1 Verrucomicrobiota bacterium | reverse complement strand
GCGGCCGTGCGGGTCCCGCCGTCGGCTTGCAACACGTCGCAATCGACCCAGATCGTGCGCGGCCCGAGCTTTTCGAGATCGACCACCGCGCGCAGCGAACGACCGATAAAACGTTGAATCTCCACGCTGCGTCCGTCGATGCGGCCTTTCGTAATGTCGCGAGGTTTGCGCGGCTGAGTCGAATATGGAAGCATCGAGTATTCGGCAGTAAGCCACCCACCGCTCACTCCCTGCTCTTTCATCCAGCGCGGCACTGCTTCTTCGATCGTGATCGCGCAGATCACACGGGTGTTACCCATTGAGACGATTACTGAGCCGCTAGCATGCGGCGCCACGTTCAACTCAAAATTAAGCGGACGAATCTCATCGGGCGCGCGGCCGTCATTTCGTTGCATTGTTGGAAAACTAGATGGAGCTGGGATTTGTGCGACGAAGATTTCACATTGTGCGCAAGAAGCGCGGAGAAGCACCAGATCACCGATTGGGTGTAGTGACTAATCGCCTTGACGCGCTTGGCGGCTCATCGTTGTTTAAGCGTTTCGAGTGAAAAACACTGCGGACACTCACAAGGCGATTTGCATCGCCGGCGCGCATCGCTCGGGAACGTCGATGCTCACCAGGCTATTGCACGCCTGCGGGCTCTACCTTGGTCCGGAAAGCGCACTGATGCCCCCGCAGGCCGATAATCCAGAGGGCTTCTGGGAACATCTCGGGTTCGTGGCGATAAACGACGAATTGTTGAATGGACTTGGCGGCGCGTGGGATCTGCCGCCGAGGATTGACGAAAACTTCAAAGACTCGCGCCTGGATCCGTTGCGCATGAAAGCCAAACTGTTGATCGAAGGATTTGATTCGGCACGCGTGTGGGGCTGGAAAGATCCGCGCAACAGTTTGACACTGCCGTTCTGGCTGAACGTTTTGCCCGGACTGAAAACGCTCATCATGGTGCGCAATCCGCTGGAAGCAGCGCACTCGATGCGGGAGCGAAACGGAACCTCCTATTCGTTCGGTTTGCGTCTCTGGGAAATCTATAATCGGCGTGTGATCGAAGCGGTGGATGAAAAAGACCGGCTCGTCACGCATTACGATTCGTTTTTTAGAGATGCGGAATCGGAATTACGCAGAATTGTGCGATTTGTTGGCCTGCCCGATACGGAAGTATGCAAAGCTGCTGCGCTCGTGTCGGGACGAAGACGCCATACCCATTTTACGATTGATGCGGTGATCGACACCGGCGCATCCGCGGAAATAATCGAGCTGTATCGCGGTTTGATTGCTGAAGCATCGGCAAGGGATAAAACACAAATGGCAAAGGCTCCATCCGCCCGCCGCTTAAAATCGGACGAGGCCGAGTTGCTTCCCGGGTCGGTTAGCCGGGTGAATGGTTTTGTTCCCACAAAGGGCAAGTTGAGGAACTGACAAACCATCTTGCGAAAACCGAAGCCCGACACAAAGAGCAAGTCGAGGAACTGGCAAACCATCTTGCGAAAACCGAAGCCCGACACAAAGAGCAAGTAGAAGAACTCACCGCCCACTACAACCGGGAGATCGCGCAGATGAACCAGCTTATCCACGAAAAGAGCGTTAGCCTGGCAAAGAGCGAAGCGCAGGAACAGAAGCTTCGAAACCGTCTCGGTGAGCAGTTGAAAGTCACAAAGAAGCTTTCCCGGCTTTTGGATGAGGCCGATCACGCGGCAGCCCGGCTTTCGTCTTCAGCGCGTTGGCAGATGGCAAATCCGATTGCCGCCTTGAAGGCAAAACTTTCTCCCACGCAGGCACGGGACTTGTTAGGCTACGGGCATTTGGAAAAAGTCGTCTCGACTTACCAAAAGTGGCGAACCACCCATCCCGAAGTTGCGGCCATTGACGAGCAAATCCAAGTCCTGACTTCAGCCCGTCCCCAGAAAGCATTGCCAATCCAGCCTCCCGTTCCAATGCGTCTGATTGAGTTTCCGGTTCACGAGCAAGTTGAAGTTTCAATTATTATTCCGGTATTCAATCAGTTTCGTTTCACGCAAGGGTGCCTTGCTTCGCTCCAGGAACATCAGGGAACGGAGCGCTTTGAAGTCATTGTAGTGGATGACGGCTCTACGGATGCTTCGACTGAAGCTATCCCGCAGATGCCGGGAGTTGTTTATCTGCGTAACAAGACGAATTGCGGTTTCGTCGCCTCGTGCAACCGCGGGGCAGCAGCGGCGCGTGGCAATTATCTGGTTTTTTTGAATAACGACACGCTTGTAGAGCCGGGCTGGTTAACTGCTTTGCTCGAGACGTTCGCCGAGGAGTCGCGAGCAGGCATTGTCGGTTCAAAACTTGTTTACCCGGATGGCCGTTTGCAGGAGGCGGGAGGTATTATCTGGCGAGATGCTTCTGGATGGAACTACGGCAAGTTCGATGATCCGGAAAAACCCGAATACAATTATCTTCGCGAAGTGGATTACTGTTCAGCGGCAGCGTTGATGATTCCCAAATCACTCTTCGCGAGCGTAGGCGGGTTCGACTCGCGCTACGCGCCGGCTTATTACGAGGATACTGACTTATCGTTCAAGGTTCGGCAGGCCGGTTACAAAGTATTGTTTCAACCGCTAAGCGAAGTCATCCATTACGAGGGTGCGACCGGCGGAACCGATCTGGCAACGGGCGAAAAAAAACATCAGGCTATAAATCGCTCAACATTTGCCGAAAGATGGGCGGCTGAACTGGTAAGCCAACCAGCCAACGGCGACGTCGCATTTCTATCGCAAGCGTCGCCCGGCCGCAAAATCATTCTGGTCATCGATCACTATGTTCCCAAACCGGACCAGGATTCGGGATCGCTCCGAATGTTTCAAATCCTCAAGCTTCTCCGTCGGCTTGGTCATCGCGTGATCTTCATTCCCGATAACCTCGCAAACACTTCTCCTTATACTGGCGCGCTACAAAAGCGCGGAATTGAAGTTGTTTATCATCCGTATATCAGGAAAATTAGTGACTATCTGATCTCTCATGGTGCCTTTCTCGACGCCGTCTTGCTAAGCCGCTGTGATTTTGCGCGCAAGCACATTGCAGACGTTCGCCGGCATGCGCCACAAAGCCGCGTCATTTTTGATACGGTCGATCTTCATTACCTGCGCGAAGATCGCGAAGCGCAGCTCACCTTGGATCCTGAGGTGCGCCGGAAGGCGCAGGAGAGGCGCCAGTTAGAGTATAAATTAATCGAGGAAGCTGACGAAACCTGGGTGGTAAGCCCAGTCGAACAAGAGCTGCTTCAGGAGAAGTGGCCCGCCAAACCGATTCAGCTGGTTTCAAATATTGTCGATATCCCCGGGTCAAAGACGCCGTTTGCGTTTCGGAGAGACTGGCTTTTTATCGGGGGCTTCCAACACCGACCGAACACAGATGCGGTGATCTTCTTCCTACAGGAGATTTACCCCCTTGTCAGCGAACGTCTTCAGGATGCGAAATTCTACATCATCGGCGATAAGGTACCACCGGAAATCGCCGCGCTAGCAACTGAGAGGATCATTGTGGCGGGACTGCAGAGAGATGTTCGCTCCTTTTTTAATAGCGTAAGGTTGTCCGTGGCACCCCTGCGATTCGGAGCAGGCATCAAGGGCAAGATCAACCAAAGCATGGCCTTTGGCGTGCCGGTTGTGGCGACCTCCCTGGCTGTCGAAGGAATGGGTCTGATCGATCACGAGGATGTTCTCGTGGCAGACGACCCCGAGGATTTTGCGCGAACGCTAGTTGAGCTCTACGAATCGGAGGAACTTTGGAACCGGCTTTCAGAAAATGGCATCAAGAAGACGCGCGCTCTTTATTCGACGGACACGGCGCGCAAAAAGCTGGAATTTTTGTTCAGTGACGAGCATCTGAGAGGTTCGGAGCGATCCGCAGCGGTTCAGCAACCTGCCATCGCGCTGACAGCCAAAAACTGATCCATTTTTTTTATTAGTGAGTAACACCAAGGAAGCGGGAGAGATCACCGGAAGGATTCCGCCGTTGCATGCAGCATAAACCTAACAGACCTATTTTCGTCGTGGGATCTCCGCGATCGGGAACCAGCATTCTGACCTGGTGCCTCGGTCATCATCCCAATGTGTTCCCGGTGCCTGAGTCAAATTGGATGGGCGATTTTGCAGTCAACGTGGCGGTTGCCTACCAAACCGGGGCCTCACGCGGTGAATACTCACTCTTGAGCGCTATGGATCTGGGAGCCGATGAATTGTTTGCCGCGTTCGGCTGTACTATCAATGAGTTGATCCTGCGACATCGGTCGCATTTGGAATCCAAGCGCGAGGCGAAGTGTGTCGAATTAAAACTTAACCGCAGTTGGCTTGAGGCCAGCAGCAGCGCTGCGGGCCCCAAAGAACGCTGGGTTGATGGAACACCGGAATACTCTTTCCATATATGCGGTCTGCGGAAACTTTTCCCTCAGGCTCTGTTCGTCCATGTGCTCCGCGATGTGCGGGCGGTTATTCGTTCGATGGTCAACTTCCATCGTGTCGCAGGATTTCAGTTGGTAGCCAATGAAGAGGACGCATACCGTTACTGGTTCCGAACGGTTAGCGCATGCCTGACGGCTGAGCGCGCCTACGGTCCCAGTGTCGTTCATCGCATCCGATATGCGGATCTAATCGAAAGTGCGGAACCGACGATGCGTTCATTACTCGATTTTCTCGGAGAGCCCTATACGGAGAAATGTCTCGAGCCGCTCGCCCAGCGGATCAATAGCTCAGGCGTGCCGCCAGATTTCAGATCGGAAAACCCTGCGACTAACTCGGCGGTCATGGAAGAAGCGTGCCGGCTTTCCGCCGAGCTCGAAGAAAGCATACCACCGAGCGTAGCCTCATCTGCTGCGGCAAATGAACTGGAGGCGGCCTTCCGAGAGCGCGTCGAATATGTGGCAGCCTTGGATGACGCGTATCAGGAAGCGCGGCGAGCGATCGAGACGTTGCCCAAGTCAGGGCCGCCCCTGCGTCCGGCGATTGAGGCAACCGGCTCGTCCACCCTTCCAAGTAGGCTGAAGCATGCGGGGTAAAAAATGTCCTCGATACGCAGCTCGCGCACGTTGGCGCTTAGCACCCTGAGCGCTCTGGAGCTAACGTTTTCTCTGCTGCCAAAATCACATGGTTAACTCGCAGGCGCTCTCAGCGGGCCGTACCGCAGGGGCCGGGCTGAAGCCTCGTTACGAAACTCCGCTCGTCTTACTGCTGTATGTGATTCTGACCATAGCAATGACTTACCCGGTCGCGTTCTTTCTTCGTACAAAGGTGATCGGAGGACCGGCAGACAACTTTCATTTCCTCTGGGAGCTCTGGTATGTCGCGCACGCGCTATTCGATCTGCATAAGTCGCCTTTCTTTGATCCAGATGTGTTCGTGCCGTTCGGATTTAGTTTGATTCGCAATCAGGATCTCTCTCCGGGAACGGTCCTTCTCTTTTCGCCGTTAACTCATTTCTTCGGCGAAGTGTTCACTTACAATTTTCTAATTCTCGCCTCATTCGCGCTGACGGCATTCGGAACCTATCTCCTCGCACGGGAATTATGGTTCAATCGACTGGCAGCATTCCTGGCGGGGATTATCGTTGGATTTTGTCCGTACCGTTTCGCACATGCCGCTGGCCATTTGTCCATCGTCTCTACGCAATGGATTCCATTCTTCTTCCTTTATTTCGAGCGACTGATCTCCGGGCCACGATTAAAAAACGCTGTGCTCACCGGCCTCTTCTTCGGTCTCGCAGCGTGGACAACCTGGTACTACTTCTTCATGGTACCGATTGCAGCGCTGTTTTATGCCGCGTTTCGAGTTGATTGGAAAGTACCTGGTAAAGGCGCTCGGCAGCTTTTAAAACTGGGTGTTGCTACGGTCAGCGTTGCTCTGATTTTTGTACTGCCGTTTTTGATTCCATATTATCTCGCGACGCACGGAGCTGTCGTTGACTATCGGGGCGCTGGTGAGTCACAGGCGTTTGCCGCGGCCTTGGCTGATTATGTTATCCCTCCTACCACGCACTTTTTGTGGGGCGAGAAGGCTGGCCAACTCTGGCGTAGTGGAGCAAACGGGCTTTGGCAATCGGAATGGCAGCTTTATCTGGGTGCCGCCGCTCTGGTGTTGGCCGCCGCGGGCGTCTTCCATCCACGCCGCCGTGTGGCTACGGCACTCATTGCGATGGCGCTCGGATGCCTTGCGTTCTCGCTTGGTCCGGGACTCTACCTTACGCATCCGCCAACCCTGGATCCAAATACGAACGACGTGCCGTTGTCGGCTATACCTGCGCCTGGTCGCCTTCTAAGACAGCTGCCTGGGTTCAATAACCTGCGCGGCTGGGCGCGCCTCGGCTTTTTTGTCGAGTTATCGGTGGGTCTTCTCGCTGCCGCTGGTCTGACCCGCATTCTGGATTGGCTTCGGGAACGGTTTCACGCACCTGCCAATCTGCAAACAGGAGTAGCCGTGGTCGCAATGGCCTTGGTAGTTTTCGATTTCTTTCCCCAGCCGCCGGCCATGACGACTGTTGCACCGCGTGCGGTCGATCAGTGGCTTTCTAGGCAACCCGGCGACTTTGCGTACATGGAATACCCCGTACCTAACCACGGGTATGGTGGTCCGGCTATCTACTCAACAAGGTTGACTGGGAAGAGAATCATCATGGGCAGTTCGCAGAATCCGCCGAACCTGGCATACTGGAGCGATCTCAGCGCCTTTCCGTCCCCAATCACCCTGGATTTGCTTTACGGATGGGGAGCGAAGTACGTCCTTGTGGACGAGAATCTTTATCGAGCGGGAAGCTCGTTTTGGAATATCTATCAGACGTGGGACACGTTAAGATCAGCTATTGAGGCAAGCCCGCGCTTAAGTGAAATTACGGTTGTGAGTGGCGTTCATGTCTATGAGATCGGCAGTGGGGCACAGAAGGACAGCAGACGATTGCCTGCGAATGGAAGCTTTGAACAAGGGAGCAAGAAGCTTCTGCCTGAGTGCGAACCGACGCTATTTGTTACCCCTAATCCTGTCCCCGTACCAGCCGGAAAACTCGGCCGCGCGTCGGTCTCATGGAATAGCCGTTGCAGCCCGGAAAGCCGTGTAACACTGACAGCCGATGGCAGCGCAGAGAAGATTTTCGCTGCCGGACAATCAGGTCTCAAGTTCCTTGACGGGATCAAGCCTGGTATGCGCTACGAATTTCGGCTTTACACACCAGGGCACACAGAGCCTGTCCAAACGGCAAGCTTAACCGCCGGGGAAAGGACCGACACAATTGTCGCCGATCCGAACCCGGTTCCAACCGGTTCCGGCCTCGGGCGAACCAGAATCTCGTGGGCAACATTGGCCCCAGGTGACGCAGAGGTCTGTGTCTCGCGAGATGGCGGTCCGGAACAGCTTTTTGCTCTAGGAGCGAGCGGCTCAGCCGAAGTGCCTTGGATCGCCTCTGGAAGCAGTTACGAGTTCCGGCTATACGCCAGGGAACAACCACGGCGGCTACTGGCGAAGACGATCGTTAAAAGATGACTTGGCGTCGCATGCACGAAAACACTGCAAATCCGTTCGGGCGCATAATCAATGGCGGCTTTTCCGGGATTTGCATGATCCTAGTCCTTGGATTTTCAGGTTGTCTTTTGCTAAGTAGTTGTGATACCGCTCGGCGACAGTCAATAGACAAGGGAACGGCGCAGCCGATCCTGTCCGCCAGCCCCAACCCAGTTCCAGCCGGTGACTTAGATCAACAGCTGGGAACTACGCAGATCAGTTGGAACGCCGGAAGCCAAGCAATAGGAGATCTTTATGTGAAAGTGAATCGATCTTCTGAACTCTTCCTGGCGCGCGGCTCCGTTGGCACGTTAAACATTAAATGGATTCAGTTCGATTCTCTTTACGAATTCCGATTGTACGCGAAGAAACGCTCAAAGCTTCTCGCAAGCCTGGAAGTAACTCGAGATAACTGAGGAACTGCGCGATCAGGCCTGCCATTCCGGTCCCTAGTCATGTTAGCGCACAGTAGCAGCACTGATCTGTTTGTCGCCGCAAGAACTCGGTGGCGACGCTTGCTGTGCGCGCCCGTTGTCCAATCTCTTGCTGTTTATACCATCATCATAATCGCTCTCGTTTGGCCAACCCTCAATCTCTACATGTGGTGGGGCCACGCCATGCTTTTCCCAGTAGTGGATGTTTATGAAATCTGCAAAATCTGGTCCGCCCAAAGTTTTGGACATGTACCGTGGTCGCCCGACTACTGCTTCGGCTATGGCTATCCTTACCACACATTCTATGCGCCGCTTGGTTTCTATATCGGCGCTGTTTTCCATTTCATTCTTGGTGCGGATTACGGACCTGCAACTAAGCTGAGTTTTTATGCCTCATTGTACCTCAGCGGCTTGTTCATGTATGGTTTTGTGTATGCAATTGGGTCGCGGGAAAACTGGCCACGAATCGCCTGGTGGGCACTTGCCGCGGCAAGCACTTACGCCCTCACCAGATACCATCTGACGGATGTGTTTTCGCGCAGCGTCCTGGCGGAGTCCTGGGCTTGGACTGCCTTAACAGGTGTTTTCTTGGGAATGGAGGTTGCGCGGCATCGGGTCTGGCCCGGCATACTGTTAGTGAGTCTGATGTATGCAGCCCTGCTCCTCAGTCACAATATTACTGCACTGTGGGCGACTCTTTTCATAGCGGCCTACCCGCTGCTTACCGCGGAAAACATCAAATGGCCAATCAGTGTTGCAGTTGGTGGGCTCCTGGGTGCCATCATGAGTGCGTTTTTCTGGTATCCTGCGTTGAAGCTGAAGAGCCTCACGCAAAGCGCCGGGACGGTAGCTGGAATGGCTGGAACACCACAGCTGCTTCATGAACATGCAGTCTTCTGGCGCCAGCATTTCACGGAGACGCTCGGATATGGGCCGAGCATTCCCGGCCCTGATGACAACCTCGGAATCAACATGGGTTTAGTCGTGCTCTTTGGCGTGTTGCTTGCCATGATTGCAGTATTTCAGAGAGGCTTTACTGGAAAGCAACGATCTCGCCTCGCAGTTTTTCTTGTCATTACTCTCATCGTGTTATTTGTGATGTCTCCGCAGATGCCTTGGCAAAAGGTGCCTGCGATTCTTCTGTATATCCAATTTCCGTGGCGTCTTCTAATTTTTACATCGTTCTTTGGAGCAGCGGCAATGGCAATGGCATCTCCAGTCATCGATCGCTGGGTTCACCCTGCTATCCTGACAGGCCTCGCGGCCGTTTTTGCTGTCCCGACCCTCACGATGATCATGATGCCTAACATCATTAAACGGATGTCCCCGGATCAATTGAACAAATGGAATTACCGCTTTGAGAGGAAAGGTTTTTACGCCGGCGCCAACGGCGGCGATTTCATTCCGAAATGGGGGCAGGGCGGCTATTTGAAGCCTGAGTTTCTTGAAAAGTATCCAGTGCCGGAAAATCGGCTAACTGTGACGTCCGGTGATCTCGTGTGCGAGAGCTATCATCGTCGAGGAACTATCTACGAATACACATACAAGGCTTCTAACGACTCAGAAGCGCGCATGGCTCTGTTTTATTGTCGGTAAGCTTTCCCGCCGGGACGCATCACGCAGAGCTAAAGTACGCGCTATCGGCAGCCGGACGGTTCGCGCGCCACATTAGCCTTCTGGGTCTTGCGGCATGGATGAGCATAGCAATAACGTTTGGGCTGCGAAGCTGGAAAAAATACCGGCGCCAGAAATTTCTACCCGCGCAGTCAGCGGCACTTGGGGTTACTTGAGAATGCCCCAGTTGCATTCTTCTAGAGTGCGTGGAACCCAATGTTTTTGAAAACGCACGACTTGCTCTTGGGCCTTATTATTTTTCAAAAAGATGTAATTTTTCGTTGATTAATTTTCACGTTGATTGTTAATCTCCCGGCCGCCTCTAACATATGTCGCAAAACATCTCGAAATCGCACCGACAAACTCGAGTCGTAAAAGGCCTCGTGTCTCTAGCCGCGATCGCAGTGATCGCGTTCTCACTGGGTCCGGTTTGGCAAATCTCAGCGAGCACGGTTCTGCCGGATGGGTTCGCGGAAGAGCAATATGCAATCGGCCTAACCGATCCAACCGCGATGGCGTTTGCCCCGGACCCGTGCCCATCGTCGGGCACTCCTGTTCATCGACTATTCGTTTGCGAAAAAGAAGGGACAGTGCGCGTGTTTCGTAACGGCATTTTGCAGGCGAATCCGTTTCTGACCGTCACCGCCGACACACGCGGCGAACGCGGTCTGGATGGGATTTGTTTTGATCCAAATTTCACGGCAAACGGTTACGTATATGTCTATTACACGATCAGACAAGCGGACCTCTCGTTACCGACTCACAATCGATTGAGCCGGTTTACCGCAGATCCTGCACATCCTGACAGAGCTTTGCCTGGAAGCGAAACGCCGATCATGGAGATGGACGATCTGAGCCCCACGTCTTATATCCATAATGGGGCCGCGCTGCGTTTTGGACCCGACGGCAAACTTTACATTTCCACGGGCGAGAACGGTAACCCGCCAAACTCGCAATCTGTAAATACGGTGCTGGGCAAAATCTTGCGCATCAATCCGGTGCCCGAAAATCCAGATGGGACAAATCCAGAATCAACCTTTCCTAGCGATAACGCATTCTACAACAGTGCGACGGGCAAAAACCGGGCGATCTATGTCCTGGGATTGCGCAACCCATTTACGTTTGCCTTTCAACGCGGCACGGGCCGGATGTTTATTGACGATGTAGGCGCCAGCACGTGGGAAGAGATTAACGAGGGATTTAGCGGAAAAAATTACGGTTGGCCCACTACTGAGGGTCCCGCCGTGCCGCCTGTTCACGGTCTTACAAACCCGATCTATGCGTACCAGCATTTCACCGGCACACCGCAAGGCTGCGCCATCACTGGCGGGGATTTCTATAATCCCGCACCACTTTGCTCTGGCGATTCACCATTCGGTTTTCCAAGTTCATACGCAGGCCAGTATTTCTTCCTGGATTATTGCCGCGACTGGATCTACACGATGGATCCAAATCATATCGATCCGACAAGCCAATACGGCTTTCATCAGATCAACGTGTTTGCCACCGGGACGCATGGCTACCCTGTCTACCTTACGATAGGACCAGATCGAAACTTGTACTATATCAGCCGCCTTGATAGCGCTGTTTATCAGATTCATTACCCCGCAAGCCTTTCGCCGACGATAGGCACCCAGCCGGCAGACATGCTGGTAGGACAAGGATGGCCGGCTACGTTTAGTGTCGATGCTTCAGGCGTACCACCTCTGCATTATCGCTGGCAGCGAAATGGCGTGGATATCCAAGGCGCGGCGGACTCACCCAGTTACACAATCCAAAATCCAACTGTTGCCGGAGATAATGGAGCAAGGTTCAGCTGCAGAGTAACGAATTTCTATGGGGGCATTACGAGCCGGGGAGCACTGTTAACGGTCATTACCGAGCAGCCACCTGTTGCGACGATTAACTCTCCAGGTCCGTACACTTATTATAACACCGGGGATACGATGACTTTTTCGGGTTCTGCTGTCGATGGCCACGATATCGTGACTGGCGACCCACAAGATGGAGTGCTGGGTCCAAACGCGTTTACTTGGGAGATTTTGTTCGAGCACCACCCGCTCAATAACCCGAATCACCATACCCATCCGTTTTTCCCACGGACCAGCGGGATTGCCGGTGGCACAGTAAGGCTTAACTTCGGTGAAAAGGATCCTGACGTTTGGTACCGAATTATTTTTACCGCGCGAGATTCTTATGGGCTTTCGACGACTGTCGTTAGAGATGTATTGCCGCATCTCACGCATCTTTCCTTCAATACGTCACCGACCGCCTTAAACCTAAGGCTCGAGGGTGTGAAGAAGAACGCTCCTTTTGATTTTTGGAGCGTCGTTAACACGAAACGCACCATCGGAGCTGACACTCCGCAAAAGGTAAACGGCCTCACGTATGATTTTTATTCCTGGTCCGATGGAGGCCCACGCTATCACAACATCGATGCACCGCCGAGCAACACGGCCTATGTTGCGAATTTTTGGAAAAGACCAGCTTGGGGCGCCATCACCGCTAATCCGAATCCTGTTCAACTTACCGGCGGCAGTAACACGGGTGTCACGACAATTTTCTGGTCTTTTCAGCAGCCACGGGAAACTGGGTGCGAGAGGGTAAGAGGCTCTTTCTGCAAGATGTTACCAATCACCAGCCGCTTACGACCGAGTTTACTCTCGATTCGATTACGCTGCATGTCACTACAGCAACGCCTACGGGCTCTATTACTGCTGATCCGAATCCTTTCGTTGCAGATTCGCACGGAGTAGGACAAACAAAACTGGCATGGACGAGTTACGGAACCAATAACGTTGAAGTCCACATTGGTGCTCCAAATGGCAGGGCCTTCATCAGCAGCGGACCGGGTACCTATTCGGCGACAACCGGCCACTGGGTCCGAGATGGTATGACGTTTTATTTGCAAAATGTGTCGAACGGTCGGCCGCTAACTTCGGCTAACACGCTAGCAACGGTTACGATAACCGCTCTCAATGCGACACCGAGGGGCTCAATAACTGCGTTGCCAAATCCGTTTATAGCCGATGCGCAGGGAGTCGGACAAACAAGGCTAACCTGGACAAGTTACGGTACCAACCGAGTAGAAATTCATATCAACGCTCCTGACGGCCCCGCGTTTGCGGGAGGCGATCCAGGCAGTTTTTCGATGTCCACCGGTCACTGGGTACAGAACGGTATGACCTTTTACCTGCAAAATGTCTCCAATGGGCTCCCGCTCACAAGTGCTAACACGCTAGCAACAGTCACACTGACAGCTGCCACTCCTCCAAGCGGATGGATCACTGCGAATCCCAATCCGTTTCCTCCTGACCCGCAAGGCGTCGGAGAGACAACCATCACGTGGTCAAGCGCCGGCACCACGCAGGTTGAAGTTCATGTCGGCGCCCCCAACGGCAGCATGTTGTCGCGAAGCGACTCAGGAACGTTCTCGGTAGCAACTGGACATTGGGTGCGGAGCGGCACGGGATTCTATCTCCAAAATGTTTCAAATGGCCAGCCACTAACCGCTGCGAATACGCTTGCAACAGTGATCGTGACTGCCGCGCCATATGAGTTGCAATTGGTTGGGGCGGATCAAATGAGTCAAAGAACGTAAGGCTTCGTTACGCATTCGCGCAATTGTACTGGATTTGATTCCGCTGTTTCGAGAGAAGTGCTGGCATCAGCTCGACCCGAAATAACGTGCAAAACCGTGCGTGTCCTTCGGCCTCTGCTACAGTAGGCATTATCCCCTCATGATTGAGACATCAGTAAGCGAGGCGACCAAAAGGGCCGCCAAATGGTGGAGTGACCCGCAGAGTGAAGTCCCGGGCACACAATGGGTCGAGGTGCCTGGGGTTGCAGAGAACATCAATCGTCGTGCAACCGGAGATCCGGAAATCGATTGGATCAGTCATTCTGCAGGCCTTTTAGCTAAGTCCAAAAGACCAATTAAAGCGCTCTCGATTGGTTGTGGTTTTGGCGGAATCGAGCGGCTCTTACGTCGCCGTGATTATTGTCAGCTTATTCATGGGATAGATGTTGCCGAAGCCGCCATCGAAACTGCAAGGAAAACAGCCGAAGTAGAAGGCTTGCAGGGTTTGACATACGAAGTCGCCGATCTAAACACGGCGACATTTCCGGCCGAGACCTATGATGTCGTTTACGCGCACGCCGCGTTACATCACGTTTTTCAGCTTGAACACCTTCTCAATCAAATCAAACAAACGCTGAAGCCTGGCGGACTCTTTGTTGCGCACGAGTACATTGGTCCGTCACAGATGCAGTTCCCGCAGAACCATCTGTATCTGGCCGATGTTTTCTTGAAAACTATTCCCGAGCGGTATCGGCGCATGCGGGACGGACGAATCAAGCAGCAAGCCGCGCGTTTGTCGTTGGACTCGATGAATCGCTCCGATCCCTCTGAAGGGATTCGTGCCAGCGAGATCGTGCCGTTAATTGCCAGCCGATTTGAAGTCAGACACTTCCGCTACATTGGAGGCACCTTGTTGCTTTTGCTCTTTAACGAGATTGCCGGTAATTTCACGCAAGGAGACACTGAAATTATGCCGCTGGTCGAGGCGCTGATCGCCCTCGATAATTTCCTGATAGATAACCGTCTCTTGCCATCTTACCACGTTTACATGGTGTGTGAGAAAACTAGTAACCCGGTGCCAATGCAAACACGAAACGTCCTTCCACCCGCGCCTTCGATCTTCCCTACCACAGAATTGGAAGTACGCTTCGTTAGCCCGAAACCCAGCGGCTTAATCACGGCCGAGCCAAATCCGTTCAGCGCCGACTTAGACGGCGCAGGACAAACCACTGTATCGTGGATTACCTACTCGATGAGCAGGGTTGAAGTGCGTGTCGATGCACCGAATGGGCTCCTCTTTGCACGGAGCGGGCCTGGTCGTTTTTCCCAGGTGACCGGTCAATGGGTCCGCGACGGCACCACCTTCTATTTACAAAACGTTTCGGACAACCTGCCTTTGACTGCGGAGAATACGATTGCGACCGTCACGCTCAAACCCATGTGACCTTTATGACCGGGTTTCGATACTTGCCCTGGTGATGATTGGTAGCGTTATCTGCTCGGTGACGTCTTCTGCTGAGTTGGAAGATTCCGTTTCCCAGCTGGCGCGAGCGCTTGCAGACCTTTCAGCTGACAGTTCGGTTGTCGATCTCCCCGAAGGACTCTACACGATTGGAAGCACGTGGGTGATCTCAAGACCCGGAGTTACAATCCGCGGCGCTGGACTTGGTAAAACAATCTTGGTGCGCAATCCAAAATTCGACGGCGTTCTCGTCAGGATGAATGCAGAGAATGGCACGATTACGAATCTGACGATCGACGGCAACGGAGCCGCCACCGTGATCTCACTTGATCGGCCCGGCGTCACTGCCGATACGATTGAAGTTAAAAATTTCACTCATATCGGGATTGCGGTACCTGCATCCGGTGGTCGAATTACCAAATGTTTGGTTAACGGGTTCGGGACCGCAGAGGCTCCAAGCATGGGCATTTGGCATGATGCGGGAAAAATCCCGACAAAATCGACAATCACCATCGATCACAGCACAATCCAGAACAACGGGATGTGCGGCATCTATTGCACCGGAGGAGAAGTCATAGTTACAAACAATCGGATAAGTGGAAACCACATTATCACGAGCCCCGGCGGCGGGCAGATTGATATCGGGAACGCCAAATTTACTGTCACTAAGAATACAATCCGTAATCATGGTGCTAGTGGTGTAGGACTAGGTCACAATGCCATTCAAGCCGTGATTGCAAACAACACGATTTCAAATTGTGGGCAAAACATTGGTGATGGCAACAAGCCGCCGAACAGGTCTGGAATCTATGTATTGTCCGGAGCAACAAATGTGGAGATCTCCGATAATCGCTGCTTCGACGACCAACCGAACAAAACGCAAACGTGGGGAATTATTCTCGCTTCGCCTCTCGTTAGGTCGGATGCCAGCTTTGCTGCAAGGCACACGGAACACGTAACGATTAAGCAAAATGACTTGCGTGGAAATATCCACCCGGAGGGGCTATTAGATGAGAGTGGTGCTCGAGACAGAATTACTGCAGGAAACCTTCCCGCTAGAGCAAATCGATAACTTTTCACCGTAGAGCTACTTGTTGCCGCTGGGCTACTTGCTGCGTTCGGCATCTCTCCGGTGCTCGGGCTGTACCAAGGACTGTCAGGCCTATCCATCTCGTTAAACTCAGCATGCAGAAATCAGCGCCAGTCTCTATTATGGCCTGGTGGCAGCGAGATAACACTCGCTTTGCAGAATCGCGGTCAAGTTGCCGCAATTTGTCTAGCATGCTAAACACCCGGTATGAACGCCACAACAACGAACGCCGGCAAAACACTGCTGATGAAGACGGCGTCGGAATGGCTCATTTCTGTCCGCGACAGTAGGTGGTGGTCCTTCTTTGTCGCAATTACCGGGTTGAAAATCGGGGTGTTGGCGCTCGATCCCGAGCCCAAAATATACCCGGGCGACTCGTTCAGCTACATCTGGACCGCAATCTCAGGATGGATTCCAGACGACCGCTCCTTCGCCTATGGTTTTCTCGTCCGCTGGTCATCTCTGTGGAATGGCAGCCTGACATCGCTTGTAATCATTCAAACCTTCCTCGGCGCTGTGATCGCAGCAATCGTAGCATGGATTTGCTGGGCGATTTTCAAGCTGCCTAGCAGGATTTCTTATCTCTTCGGCATCCTTTGTGCCATTGATCCCCTTCAGTTAGCCTGGGAGCGCTATGTGATGACTGAGACCTGCAGCCTGTTCTTTTATGCTCTCGTCCTCCAACAGTCTTTTACATATTTACGGGAC
>QHMS01000304.1 GCA_003217895.1 Verrucomicrobiota bacterium | reverse complement strand
ACATCTCCATCGGGCTCGAACTCGTGAATGCACTATGGCGAAAGCTAAGCGCGGAGAACGCAGAGGCGTGGAAAAATCTGGTGCCCGCTTCGGAAGATGTGCGCCTGCATCTCCTGCATCTGATTGCTTCCCATCACGGCGAGAAGGAATTGGGTTCGCCGGTATTTCCAAAAACGCCCGAAGCGATGACGTTGCATTACATCGATAATCTCGATGCGAAGCTGGAAATGTTCGCCGCCGGTTACATGACGGCCAAACCGCTGGCCGCGCGCATTCTTGATCGGGTTCGACCGTTGCCGGGAAACGTATTAGTGAAATCGCTGGAGAAATTCCAACAATTTTCGAATACGAAAGCGACAGCCGAACGTAAGCTTCTATGACGCGATACGAGCACACGCAGACCGGTTACGTGATGGTCTGGGTGTTGTTTGTCGCGGCGTATGCAGTTGCGAGCGGCCGGTTCTTTGAAGCGTCGTCAGCGCGACAAATTTCTCTCGTCATTTCGGTCCTGTTTCTCATTGCAATTGTCGTCTTCTACAAACTCACGATCACGATCGAGAATGAGACGTTGTGCGCGTCATTTGGCGTCGGGCTCATCCGCAAGAAACTGCCAGTCTCCGAGATCGCCGAATGCGAACCGATCCGCATTCGCTGGTGGTACGGATGGGGAATTTACCTGACGCCGGACGGCTGGCTTTATAATGTCGCGGGTTGGGATGCGGTCGCGATCACGTTGCGCGATGGCCGAAAATTTGCCTTCGGCACGGATGATCCCGACGGTCTCGTCGCGGCAATTCGAGCCGCGATTTCGTGAGATACGCCGCGCTATCCAATGCGCCGTTTCGCTTCGGCGAGATAAGTTTCATCGATTTCGAATCCGATAAAATTTTTCACGCCGCAGCGTTGCGCCGCGACGGCTGAATTTCCTATACCGAGAAATGGGTCGAGCATCGTCTCCACTCGCTTAACTCCATGGAGTTTGATGCACCATTCTGCTAATTGGACCGGAAACGTCGCGGGATGCGGTCGTTCTTTCTCGCGGTTCTGAATGGTCTCGTAAGGAACAAACCAAGTATTGCCGCGACAACGCAAATCACTGCCTCGAGTATGCGACCAGCGCGCGATGTTACTCTTGTCCTGATACGGAACTCCGATAGCAAGCCGGTCCAGTTCGACACGTCCGGTTTTGGTGAAATGAAAAATATATTCGTGACAATCGTTCAGGAAGCGCTTCGAGCTGATCGGCTTGAAATGACCGTACGAGCGAATTGCTGTAGCCGCTTTCCTGTGGAAAGCGCGGCTCCGATCTGTTTGCTGCCTTCGCGTCACGTTGCCCGCAGGGCGACGGCTACAACGATCGTCGATCGCGATCGATTTGATCCAGTGGATCGTGTTTTGTAGCTCGAAAGAACCGCGCAACGCCATGACGATTTCATGTGGCAACATCGGGTTTGATGGCGCGGCACCGATGTTGAGAAAAAATGAACCGCTCGATTTTAAGGCGCGCCGGATTTGTTTCGCCCATTCGCCGCACCAATTCAAATACGATTCTCGATCTTGCCGATCCGAATACTTGCCGTAGCTGATTCCGAGATTGTAGGGCGGAGACGTCACGACAAGATCGACACTTTCATCCCCGAGGCGCGACATTCCTTTGACGCAATCCTGTCGCCGAAGATCAAACCGCGTCATTGAAGAAAATCTGCGCAAAGCAACGAGATTTGTACAGCAAAAACCGTCATTGAGATCATAGCCTTCAAAGCTGCTTTAGATCACCACGAAGATCACGAAGTTCTTCAAAAGGAAAATTGAAATTACTCTTCGTGGTCTCTGTGATCTTCGTGGTTAAACCGAATTAGCGAGCGCTCAGAAATTCGTTTATGATTTCACAATGGCGGACAAGCCTTCGAAACTGAAGATCGCTGACCGCGAGTTCACCTCGCGCTTGATTGTTGGCACGGGGAAATTCGCGTCGAACGAGCTGATGCGCGATGCGCTTATTGCCAGCGGTGCCGAGCTGGTGACGGTGGCGCTGCGCCGGGCCGATCTCTCAGGCAAACACGATCCGTTTGCGAACATTCTCGACTTTATCGATCCAAAACTCTTTCTCCTTTTGCCGAACACCAGCGGCGCGCGCAACGCAGAGGAAGCCAAATTCTGGTGAAAGAAGGCTTCACCGTTCTTCCGTACATCAATGCCGATCCGGTTTTGGCCAAACGATTGCAGGACATCGGGACGGCCACGGTGATGCCGCTCGGTTCGCCGATCGGCAGCAACCGCGGCATTGAAACGCGTGCACAGATCGAGATCATCATCGAACAAGCGACGGTGCCGGTCGTGGTCGATGCCGGGCTGGGCGCGCCGAGTCACGCGGCCGAAGCGATGGAAATGGGAGCCGACGCGGTCCTCGTGAACACAGCGATTGCGATCGCTTCAGATCCGGTTCGCATGGCAAAAGCATTCAAAAAAGCCATCGAAGCCGGTCGCGAAGCGCGCGAGATCGGATTAGCAGAGAAACTCAGCGGAGCCGCCGCGACGAGTCCGCTGACCGGATTCCTGTCTCAATGAACCTCAAACGTATTAGGTCCAAAAATTACGCCTTTAAAGACGCAATTTTTGGATCTACTTCTCGTTAGGCCTATGAACCGTTCCATCATTATCGCAGCAGTTGTAATCAGCGCAGCAATCCTTGTGAATGGATACTTCGATAGAGCTGCTCGTGTTCCGCACGCAGCGCAGGCACCAGAAAAGCAGCCTCCTGTGGTCCGTGAGAAGAGCATTGCGGTGCTGCCGTTCCAGGACCTCAGCTCCTCCGAGGAGAATGCCGGCTTTGCGGACGGCATACAGCAAGAAATCATCAATCGCCTGACCAAAGTCCACGATCTTAAAGTCGTCAGTGCTGAGGCTGTGAAAGGGTACCAGCCCGCAGTGCGCGACCTGCGGGAGGTCGCTAAGCAGCTCGGTGTGGCGAATCTATTAGAGGGAAGTGTGCAACACGCGGCCAATCGGGTGAGGGTGGTCGTTCAGTTCGTCGATGCGAAAACTGACACACACCTTTGGGCAGAGCGTTATGACCGCGAGCTTACAGATCTATTCGTTATAGAAAGAGAGATTGCAAAGGCAGTTGTGGACCAGCTCGGGACTCCACTTTCGCGCGCTGAGGAAGCGGCAATCGCCGCGGGCGGTAGCCAGCCGTGAGGCCTAACCAGTCGCTCGACCGAACCGCTATCCGGTTTGAAAATGAGAAAAGTGAAATTAGAGAATAGAAATTCGAAGCGAAGCGTCGGCGTCGATAGCGGTTGCTCAGCTTGTTCTCGTTAGGTCTGATCAGATGACTGTTACACTCCGCGAAGTGACCCAGGAAGATCTTCCGATTTTTTTTGAGCATCAGCTGGATGCTGAGGCGACGCGTATGGCGGCGTTTCCCAGCCGCGACCGCGACGCCTTTATGGCGCACTGGGCCAGAATCATGAGT